>NZ_JBJHPB010000013.1:0-114975 GCF_059412285.1 Vibrio sp. CB1-5
ACGACCTTCGGGTTATGAGCCCGACGAGCTACCAAGCTGCTCCACCCCGCGTCCGTAGTCACCATTCAAAGCATGATGAGAGCTTATTAATTTGGAGCGACACACGAGGTTCGAACTCGTGACCTCAACCTTGGCAAGATTGCGCTCTACCAACTGAGCTAGTGTCGCATTGAACGTCTTTCGTCGTTCAGGGCTGCGAATTATAAGAGCATTTTTTTGTGATGCAAGTCCTTATCAATAAAAAAATGATCTTTTTTCCCGTTTGATGAAAAAGCACACAATTTTTCGATATTCTTCTCTCTATCGCAGCCCAAAGTCCTTGTTTTTAACAAGTATTCAACGATCAAATAGTGAAAATAGTTTCACGGTAGTACTTAAGTTCGGCAATCGACTCACGAATGTCATCCAAAGCTAGGTGTGTACCTTGTTTAGAAAAACCATCTAGAACTTCCGGTTTCCAGCGACGAGTCAGTTCTTTAATCGTACTCACATCGACGTAGCGATAGTGGAAGTATTCCTCAAGCTCAGGCATATGCTTGTAGAGGAAACGGCGATCCTGGCCAATACTGTTACCACAAATAGGCGACTTACCTTTCGGCACCCATTTCTCCAAAAACGTGATCGTCTCACGAATGGCGCTCTCTTCATCGTGTTCACTCGCTTGAACGCGTGCCACCAGCCCGCTTGCGGTATGAGTATTTGTGCACCAATCGTCCATTTTCGCGAGTTCGGTTTCTGGTTGATGGATGGCAATAACCGGTCCTTCAGCCAAGATATTCAATTCGCTATCGGTCACAATGCTCGCGATCTCGATGATTTTGTGTGTCTCAGGATCCAGTCCAGTCATCTCTAGATCGACCCAGATCAAATTGTCATCGCTGAAAGACATAACGCCCTCGTCTATTTGTTTTCTGTTAAAAGAGGTACTATACCGAAATTAAATTCAGTAACCAAAATGGTTTGATGCGATTCGCATCAATGAAATATCGTGGCGAAAAAGAAAAAACTGACCAAAGGTCAAGTGCGTCGTGTACGCAGCAACCAAAAGAAGAAACTGGCAAAAGAAGAAACCATCCAATGGGATGAGACCATGCTTGGCGGTGTTAAGCAGGGGCTAGTGATCACTCGATTCGGCCAGCATGCAGATATCGAGGACTTGGAAACCAAAGAAATCCACCGCTGTAACCTGCGCCGTGGTATTGAATCCTTGGTGTCTGGCGACCGCGTAAAATGGCGAATTGGTCTAGAGTCAATGCATGGCATATCCGGTGTTGTTGAAGTGGTAGAGCCCAGAACATCGATGCTAACGCGCCCTGATTATTACGACGGCCTAAAGCCTGTTGCCGCTAACGTGGATCAAATGGTGATTGTCTCTGCAGTTGTACCAGAGCTTTCGCTGAATATTATCGATCGCTACCTGATCGCCTCAGAAACACTGCAAATTGCGCCATTAGTCGTACTTAACAAGATCGACCTAATACCAGAAGAGGAGCGCGAAGCCTTCTATCAGCTACTCGATGTGTACAAAAACATCGGTTACAAGGTGCTTTTAGTCAGTAAAGAGTCGGGCGAAGGCATTGCAGAGCTAGAGTCCTACCTTAAAGATAAGATCAATATCTTCGTTGGACAGTCTGGCGTGGGTAAATCCAGCTTAGTGAACGCATTGATGCCAGAACTTGACGTAGAGGAAGGTGCTGTTTCTGAAAACTCAGGTTTGGGTCAACATACCACGACCGCTGCAAGACTGTATCACTTCCCATCGGGTGGCGATCTGATTGACTCGCCGGGAGTGCGTGAATTCGGCCTTTGGCACTTAGAGCCAAGCGAAGTCACGGAAGCGTTTGTTGAGTTCAAGCCCTACCTTGGCGGCTGTAAGTTCCGTGATTGCAAGCACTTAGACGACCCAGGCTGCATTCTGCGTGAAGCCGTGGAAGAAGGAAAAATTGATCAGGTTCGATTTGATAACTACCACCGCATTATCGAAAGCATGGGCGAAGGCAAAGCCAACCGTCAATACTCACGCAGCAAAAAAGCCGACCTGTAATTCTTAGAGCGTTTTGTCACTCTGAGAGAGTCGGACGGATTTAACAGTCTGTCCGTCTGCTTGTCACAATTTGCTGACATTTGAAGCGATTTCCATTAGTATCTCGCGCCCTGAAGTAATATCAATCAATTAACGTTGGAATTTTAGACAATGGATAAGATTAAAGTTGGACTGCAATACTGGATACCTCAACATGGCCTAACACGCCTAGTAGGTAAACTGGCATCAGCAAAAGCAGGCGGTCTGACAACAGCGATCATTCGTTGGTTTATCAAGCAATATAACGTCAACATGGACGAAGCGCTGCACAGCGACCCAAAACACTTCAAAACGTTTAACGAGTTTTTCGTTCGTGAGTTAAAGCCGGGTATGCGCCCTATCGCCGAGGGCGAGTCTGTTATCGCTCACCCAGCGGATGCGTGCGTCAGCCAATTTGGCCCTATCACTGACGGTAAGCTTATCCAAGCGAAAAACCATGACTACACCGCTCAAGAACTGCTAGGTGGCAGCCCAGAGCTTGCGGCCGAGTTTGCTGAAGGTGAATTTGCGACTTTGTACCTATCACCACGTGACTACCATCGTGTTCACATGCCATGTGATGGTACACTGCGCCAGATGATTTACGTACCGGGTGACCTATTCTCGGTAAACCCACTGACGGCTGAGAATGTTCCAAACCTATTCGCTCGTAACGAGCGTGTGGTTTGTATCTTCGATACCGAGTTTGGTCCGATGGCACAAGTGCTTGTAGGTGCAACCATTGTTGGTGCTATTGAGCTAGTATGGGCAGGTACCGTGACGCCACCGCGTGGTAACACTGTATACACTTGGGATTACCCTGCAGAAGGCGATAAGGCCATCATCCTTAAGAAGGGTGAAGAGATGGGTCGCTTTAAGCTAGGCTCAACGGTTATCAACCTGTTTGCTAAAGACAGCATTCGTTTTGATGACAGCATGGAAAACAATGCGTCAACGGTAATGGGTACGCCTTTCGCGCATGCCCTAGGCCTTGAAACTGAAGCTTCTGAGACTGAAACCGACTCGAATAGCTAATCAACTTAGCAAGCTTAATTATTGAGAACGGCGCAACGGCGCCGTTTTTTATTGCCTGTAGCACATCCACCAGCAGCATCACGTCATGATTACCGCCTCAATTCTTGACGCAAAACAAAACACGTTCCAAATCTTCCCTCGACTTTTCAAAACTTTAACGCCTGTCCAAGACCGAACGGCGTTTATATTTTAACCTATGCGGCAGTCTCACTTTTAACCCAGGTGCCGCCCCATGCCAAAAATGAATAGCGGGACACTAATCAGGCTGCTTATCTGCTTTTTAGTGCCCTTTGGCGTCTTGATGATGCCGATTGATTGGATACCCATCGACGATCTCACGCTGATCCAGCACCGTTTGTTGGCCATTTTCCTGCTCGCTGCCTTACTTTGGGTGCTGGAACCCGTACCAGTGTTTGCTACGTCGATATTGATTATTGCCCTTGAGCTGGTGATGATTTCAGACAAAGGGTTGCATCTGTTCCGTACGCCACCAGCAGGCCATGATATCGGTGAACTATTGGTGTATACCGACATCTTCAGCGCCTTTTCCTCGCCTATCATCATTCTATTTATGGGCGGGTTTGCATTGGCAATTGCCGCTTCTAAGTATGAGCTTGATAACAACTTAGCTCGAGTCCTGCTACGCCCTTTTGGCAACCAACCTCGCTTTATCATGCTTGGCCTGATGTTGATTACAGCTGTGTTCTCGATGTTTATGTCCAATACCGCCACCACAGTAATGATGCTGGCGCTGCTTGGCCCCATTGTGGCATCAGCACCAAAGGGAGACTTAGGTATTAAAGCCTTAGTGCTATGTATTCCTATCGCTGCCAATACGGGTGGTATCGCGACTCCTATTGGTACCCCACCCAATGCGATTGCTCTGCAATACCTAACCGGTGAGAACAGCATCGACTTTCTACAGTGGATGATGATGGGCCTACCGTTTGTGATTATTCAGCTCACCATCGCTTGGTTTCTGCTGCAAAAGCTCTTCCCTTCTTCAGAAGACAAAATGGTGCTCAAGCTTGAAGGGAAATTCCAGCGTAACTGGCGCGCTATGGTAGTGTATGCCACCTTCGCAGCAACTATCTTGTTATGGATGACCACCAAACTGCACGGCATGAACACCTATGTGGTCTCAATCATCCCACTGGCGGTGTTCACTCTAACCGGCATCATGGGTAAAGAAGAGCTCAAACTGATCAACTGGGATGTGTTGTGGCTGGTTGCCGGTGGTATTGCCATTGGTATCGGTCTTGATAAAACTGGGCTCGCTGAAGCACTGGCTCATGCCATTGACTACGAGTCTTTGTCTCCGGTCGCAGTCGTCATTACTCTGTCGATTGTCTGTTGGTTGATGGCCAACTTTATGTCCAATACCGCAACCGCTAACCTGCTCATGCCCATTGCCGCCGCTATTGGTGCCTCGATGGAGAGTTTGGCCGCCATAGGTGGCTTACAAGGCCTATTGGTTGTCGTCGCGTTCTCAGCCTCTCTCGGTATGATTCTGCCCGTCTCTACCCCGCCCAATTCATTGGCCTACTCTACTGGGCTTATTGAGAGCAAAGACATGGCAAAAACCGGTCTTATCATCGGTATTATTGGCCTAATAATCGTCTACGCGGCGATGCTGATCTTTACCTAGCCCCCGAAGTGGAATCCTCTTGCCAAGGTGAGAGGATTTCAATTGCACTTTCCAAGACCTCATAGTAAAACCTAGTTAAATCATCGAATAATCAATGGTGCTCGCATCGCAGCACTGAGCAAGGACTAGGGATAGCAATGGGATTTGAATGGCTGGCACTGATCGCTGCCTTTTTGTGGGCGGTTTCAAGCATTATCTCGGTGAAGCCAGCCAAACATTTGGGCTCATTTTCTTATAGTCGATGGCGAATGGGCTGCACCGCCTTAATGCTTTCATCAATGGCGGCCATCACGGGCGGCTGGGCAAGCGTTGAGTCCGTGCATATCACGCCAATGATGCTCTCGGGTTTAATCGGCATCTTTATCGGGGATACCGCACTGTTCGCATGCTTAAATCGAATGGGGCCAAGACAGGCAGGACTGCTATTCTCTTGTCACGCGGTATTCTCTGCCGTACTAGGCTATTTTCTTTTCTCAGAGACCATGTCACCCATCGAACTTCTAGGGTCTGCATTGGTTTTCTCTGGCGTTGCTACCGCCATTTTCTTTGGCCGTAGAGGCTCAAACAACAGTAAAACGAGTGAACTTGAAACCATCAAAGGTAATGTTTGGTTTGGGGTTAGTTTGGGGATCACCGCTGCACTGTGCCAGGCACTAGGCGGCATTATTGCTAAGCCAGTGATGCAAACCAGTATCGACCCTGTCGCGGCCTCTGCAATTCGTATGATCACCGCATTTGTTGCTCATAGCCTGTTCTTATTTACCGGCGCTAGACACGCGAAGAGCTTGAACCCGATTAACTGGTCCATTTTTTGTATTACCGCGCTCAATGGCTTTCTCGCCATGGCCGTCGGTATGACGTTGATTCTGTTTGCGCTGCAGACAGGCAATGTGGGCATGGTTGCGCTACTCTCATCAACCACGCCGATTATGGTATTGCCACTACTATGGATTTACACCAAGCAAAGACCCAATAAGTACGCCTGGCTTGGTGCCGCGTTGGCTGTCATCGGCACCAGTATTTTGGTGAGTTAGGCTCTAGGGAAAGTGAAAGCGACAACCTCATCGATATGAGTTGCGCCCAGCGCGAGCATAATGAGTCTGTCGATGCCCAACGCTACTCCAGCGCAAGCGGGCAAACCCGCTCTTAACGCCTCGATCAAATGATGATCAATCGGCTGAGGTGCAAGGCCCATCTGCAACCGCTTTTGATTGTCCTCTTCAAAGCGTGCTAATTGCTCTTCCGGGTTGTCCAGTTCATGAAACCCGTTCGCTAACTCAATGCCTTTGAAATAGACTTCAAAGCGATCAGCAACACGCTCATCTTCTGGATTCACTTTAGCAAGCGCGGCTTGTGAGGCTGGAAAATCGTAAACAAAGGCAGGCGCGTCTTTCCCAATTTGAGTCTCAACGCCCATGCTAAACAGCAACTGTAGTAGCGTATCGCGATCTTGCTCTTTATCAGCAATATCACTCAAACCTAGCGGTGCTGCAGCTTCTCGTAGCGAAGACATCTCTGCACTCAAAGGGCAAATGCCGAGGTGCGTGATAAACGCCTGCTGATAAGTCATACGTTCAGCATGACCGCAACCAAGTACCATCATCAGTAACTCGTCCATCTCATCCATCAACTGATGGTGATCAAACCCAACGCGATACCACTCAAGCATGGTGAACTCTGGGTTGTGATGGCGACCGCTCTCTTCATTACGAAATGCTTTGTTTATCTGATAGATAGACCCACTACCAGCCGCTAACAGTCGCTTCATATGAAATTCGGGACTGGTCATAAAATAAAGCTGGCGACCATCGGCATACCCAGGGCCGACAAATTCCGTCTTAAAGGTATGCAAATGCACATCGGTCACCGTGGCATGACTCATCGCCGGTGTGTCGACTTCCATTACCTCTCTTGTCATAAAGAAGCTGCGAATTGACTGAATCAGCTCGGCGCGCTTTTTGAGTAACGCCATAGATGCTGTGGGCTGCCACTGGTTGGTAATCATTATCAAACTCATTAGTTAATGTTATTAATTATTGTAAGTGCGGACTCAAAAGTTCTCAATCACAAGTGATATTAATCACACATCATAGAAATACTATGCCTCGTCATGCATTACCGGAGCAAAAACCTAACTCAGTCAATTTTTTTGCCACGCTGCTTATCTAAACTGATTGCCTTAATAAAAAAAGCTTTCAAGCCTTTAACTATAACTCGCGAGCAAAACTCGCTCTCACACACTGGAGGATAACTGTGAAAACAATTACCACAGATATCGCAGTCATCGGCGCAGGCGGCGCTGGTCTTCGTACTGCCATTGCAGCAGCAGAAGCTAACCCAGAAATGGAAGTAGCTCTGATCTCTAAAGTCTACCCTATGCGTTCACATACCGTGGCAGCTGAAGGTGGTTCTGCGGCTGTAATTAAGGATGAAGATAGCCTAGATAACCACTTCAACGATACCGTTGGCGGTGGTGACTGGCTTTGTGAACAGGATGTTGTTGAATATTTCGTTGAAAATGCCACACGTGAAATGATCCAGATGGAACAATGGGGTTGTCCATGGAGCCGTAAAGAAAACGGTGAAGTGAACGTCCGTCGTTTCGGTGGTATGAAGGTAGAACGCACATGGTTTGCGGCGGATAAAACCGGCTTCCATATGCTACATACTCTGTTCCAAACGTCGATGAAGTACGATCAAATCAAACGATTTGATGAGTACTTTGTGGTTGACCTACTTGTGGTTGAAGGCGAGGTTCAGGGCCTGATTGCTATTCATATGTCTGAAGGTGAGCTTGTCACTATCAAGGCAAAATCAGTTGTCTTAGCCACTGGCGGTGCGGGCCGTGTTTATCACTGTAATACTAACGGCGGCATCGTGACTGGCGACGGCATGGCGATGGCATATCGTCACGGCGTTCCACTGCGTGATATGGAGTTTGTTCAGTACCACCCAACAGGTCTGCCTGGTACCGGGATTCTAATGACCGAAGGTTGTCGTGGTGAAGGCGGTATCATCGTCAACAAGAACGGCTACCGTTACCTACAAGACTATGGCATGGGCCCTGAAACACCGGTTGGTGAGCCGAAAAACAAATACATGGAACTCGGTCCTCGTGACAAAGTTTCTCAAGCATTCTGGCATGAGCAGCAAAAAGGCAACACCATCAAGCACCCACTGGGCGATGTGGTTCACCTTGATCTTCGCCACCTTGGTGAAGAGTACCTGCAAGAACGTCTTCCATTTATCTGTGAGCTCGCAAAAGCGTACGTCAACGTTGACCCTGCAAAAGAGCCAATCCCAATTCGTCCAACCGTGCACTACACCATGGGTGGTATTGAAACCAACGGTACTTGTGAAACTCGTATCCAAGGTCTATTCGCTGTGGGTGAGTGTGCGTCGGTCGGCCTCCACGGTGCGAACCGTCTAGGTTCTAACTCGCTCGCTGAGTTTGTCGTCTTCGGCCGTGTTGCCGGTGAGCAAGCGGTTGAGCGCGCTAAAGCGTTCAAGGGCTGGGATGACAGCGCTATTGAAGAGCAAGTGAAGGCAGTAGAAGCACGCATTGCCGCACTAATGAATCAAGAGGGCGATGAAAACTGGGCAGAAATCCGCACTGAAATGGGTCACACCATGGAAGCGGGCTGTGGTATCTACCGCCAAGAAGATCTGATGCAAGCGACGCTTGAGAAGATTGCCGAGCTGAAACAGCGCTATAAGAAAATTAGTATCAAAGACAAAGGTAAAGTGTTCAACACTGACCTGCTGTACGCCATTGAAGTGGGTTACGGCCTAGAAGTCGCTGAAGCTATGGTTCACTCTGCAATCTTGCGTAAAGAGTCTCGTGGTGCACACCAACGTCTAGATGATGGTTGTACTGAGCGTGATGATGAGAACTACCTAAAACACTCGCTAGCCTTCTTTAACGAAGACAATGCACCAAGTATTGACTATAGCAACGTTACCATCACTAAGTCGCAGCCTAAGGCACGTCTATACGGTGAAGCGGCTGAAAAAGCGGCAGCAGAAGAAGCGGCGAAGCAAGCCAACAAAGATCAAAATGCGGAGGAGCAAGCATAATGTCAGCAAACCGTATTCAGAAAGTGGAAATCCTGCGCTACGACCCAGAGAAAGACGTAGAACCGTATTTCCAAACCTTTGAAGTACCGTTCGATGAGACCATGTCTGTACTCGATGCGATTGGTTACATCAAAGACCACCTAGACAAAGACCTATCTTATCGTTGGTCTTGCCGCATGGCGATTTGTGGCTCTTGCGGCATCATGGTCAACGGCGTGCCAAAATTGGCATGTAAGAGCTTCCTCCGTGATCACCAAAATGGTCTAAAGATTGAGCCACTTGCGAACTTCCCAATCGAGAAAGACTTGATTGTAGACATGACGCCGTTTATCGAGCGCCTAGAAGCCATCAAGCCATACATCATTGGTAACGATCGCAAGCCAGAAGATGGCACCAACATCCAAACACCTGAGCAAATGGCGAAGTACAAGCAGTTTGCTGGTTGTATCAACTGTGGTCTTTGCTACGCGGCATGTCCTCAGTTCGGTCTTAACCCTGAATTCATCGGTCCTGCTGCACTGACACTGGCGCATCGTTATAACCTCGACAGCCGTGATAATGGTGCGGCTGAACGTATGAAGATGATCAACGGCGAGAACGGTGCTTGGGGTTGTACGTTTGTAGGCTACTGCTCTGAAGTGTGTCCGAAGAACGTTGACCCAGCAGCAGCGGTAAACCAAGGCAAAGTGGCGTCTTCACAAGACTTCGTTATTGCCATGCTAAAACCACAGGAGGCATAAGATGAGCAACAGAAAACCTTATGTTCGTGAAATGAAGCGAACTTGGTGGAAAGATCACCCATTTTACCGCTTCTACATGCTGCGTGAAGCAACGGTACTGCCTCTGATCCTATTCACACTCTTCCTGACATTTGGTCTAGGTTCGCTAGTGAAAGGTCCAGAAGCTTGGCAAGGCTGGCTGGACTTTATGGCTAACCCAATTGTTATCGCGATCAACATCGTAGCGCTTGCGGGAAGCCTATTCCACGCTCAAACCTTCTTCAGCATGATGCCACAAGTTATGCCAATCAAACTGAAAGGCAAGCCAGTCGAGAAGAAGACCATTGTCCTAGCACAGTGGGCGGCGGTTGCAGCTATTTCACTAGTTGTTCTCATCATTGTATAAGGAGTGAATCGTGATTAATCAAAACCCAAAACGCTCTGACGAACCCGTATGGTGGGGACTGTTTGGTGCCGGTGGAACATGGTTTGCCATGATCACCCCTGTCACTGTACTTGTGCTGGGCATCCTAGTGCCAATGGGCATTATCAGCCCAGAGGCGATGAGCTATGAGCGAGTGGCAGAATTCGCGACTAGCATCATCGGCGCGCTATTTATTATCGCTACCCTAGCACTGCCAATGTGGCATGCAATGCACCGCCTACACCACGGCATGCATGACCTCAAATTCCATGCAGGTGTGGTTGGTAAGATTGTTTGCTACTTCTTCGCAGCGCTAATCAGTGCACTGTCGGTTATCTTCATTTTTATGATCTAATCGCTTTTAGTGACACGAAGACTAAAAAGGTCGCCATTTGGCGACCTTTCAAATTCTTCACTTTAAGCTGATTACTTAACGCGACCTACGTATTCCGCAGTACGAGTATCAACTTTGATCACTTCACCAATCTGGATAAATAGCGGTACACGTACCACAGCGCCAGTTGTTAGTGTTGCAGGCTTACCACCAGTACCTTGTGTATCACCTTTCAGACCTGGATCCGTTTCTGTTACTTCTAGCTCAACAAAGTTAGGCGGAGTTACAGTAATTGGGTTACCATTCCAAAGAGTAATCATACAAGTGTTGTTTTCTACCAACCATTTCGCGTTATCGCCAACCGCTTTAACGTCTGCAGCGATCTGTTCGAATGTTTCGCTGTTCATAAAGTGGTAGAATTCACCATCTGTGTATAGGTAATCTAGGTCGATATCCATCACGTCAGCAACTTCAACAGTTTCGCCAGACTTGAAGGTTTTCTCTAGAACTTTACCAGACAGTAGCTTACGAATTTTAACGCGGTTGAACGCTTGACCTTTACCTGGCTTCACGTATTCATTTTCTAGAATTACGCAAGGCTCGTTGTCCAGCATTAGTTTAAGACCGCCTTTAAATTCATTGGTGCTAACAGTAGCCATTGTATCCTCTTAGTGTTCTTCGAGTTAAATTTAATGTCGCCTATCATAACCCGAAATCTTGTTTCTGTTGAGCAAAACTGGCTCAAACAGCTATCGAATGCGATCTCAGACCCTTACAAACTGCTTGAGCAGTTAGAAATTGAGGCGACCCCCTGGGAAAACGGACTTAAGGCAAGACGTTTGTTTCCCATGCGTGTTCCTCAAAGCTTTGTCGATCGTATGGAAAAAGGCAACCCGTACGATCCTTTGCTAAGACAGGTGCTACCTCTTAGCCAAGAATTTGAAGTCCACGATGGCTACTCCGAAGATCCACTCGAAGAGCAAGATAACGCGGTACCTGGCCTACTACACAAATACCACAATCGTGCTTTGATGATTGTAAAAGGTGGCTGTGCAGTGAACTGTCGCTACTGCTTTCGCCGCCATTTTCCGTACGACGAGAACAAAGGTAGCAAAGGCAACTGGCAATTGGCGCTCGACTACATCGCTGACAAACCGGAAATTGATGAGCTCATCTTATCTGGCGGCGATCCATTGATGGCCAAAGATAGTGAACTTAGTTGGCTAATTGAACGTGCTGAACAGATCCCACATCTTAAAACGCTTCGAATTCATTCTCGCCTTCCGGTCGTGATACCGGCGCGAATTACGGAGCAGCTTTGCCTCTTGCTAGCAAACACTCGTCTCAATACTGTGCTGGTCACTCATATCAACCATGCCAACGAGATAGATAATGAGCTCAAGCTAGCGATGACGCGTATTAAAGCTAGCGGTACGACACTTCTCAATCAAGGCGTACTGCTCAAAGGAGTCAACGATAGCGTGGAGGCTCAGTTCGAGCTTAGCCACGCGCTGTTTGGCGCAGGAATTCTGCCGTATTACCTGCATGTACTCGATAAAGTGCAAGGTGCAGCGCATTTCTACATCAGTGATGAACAAGCGAAAGCAATCATCCAAGGTCTGATTGCTCGTGTCTCAGGGTACCTTGTGCCTAAGCTCACGCGAGAAGAAGGCGGCAAGGCGAGCAAAACGCCACTTGATTTGCATCTCGAGTAATTTTTTCCGTCTCGACAAAATGATTTTGTTCGATCAGGCGGTCTTTTAGTCAGATACTGCGCTTTTTAGGAGGCAATGTGGAACTGACACAACTACTCGATATGGGACCATTCTCATGGCAAGCTTTGGGAGCCTGTGTTCTCAACGGTGCCCTGGTAGGTCTTGAACGACAAACTCGTGGTAAGCCAGTAGGCATTCGCACCGCTATCTTAATCGTCTCTGGTACTTACCTGTTTATGTCCATGGCAGTATCGCTCTCCCCTAACACGCTAGATCAAGCGCGTGTACTCGGTCAAATCATTACTGGAGTGGGCTTTTTGGGCGCAGGGGTGATGATGACTCAAGATGGTAAAATCCATGGGGTAACGTCTGCAGCGGTGATCTGGGTGTTGGCCGGTCTCGGCATGATGATAGGGCTGGGACATCACAAAGAATCAGTGATCCTAACGGTGTTGGCGCTAACGGTACTACTTGGCGTCGATAAGATTGAAAGCAGTTTTAAGAGCTTACGACGTGGCGTTCACCAAACTATGCAGAATCGCAACCGAATGAGAAAGTAAAAAGCCCTGCTTGTGCAGGGCTTTATCGATTTTTAGCACTCTAAACTAGAGTCAAAATTACTTCGCAAAGTTGATGATTGGGAAGCACTTAAGGAAGCCGTTGTCTGCACAGTTGATCAGACCAATCTGTACACCATCGATAGTGTTAGTCTTGTTGAAAAGACCAAACTGGAAGTTAGACTTGTTTGAGAAGCTCGCAATACCAATGTCTGCCATTGTGTAGCCTTCAGAGTAGTTCACCGCACTCCAGTTGAGACCTTTCACATCGTTAGTCACGTTCACTGCCGCAAGGTTCACACCCGTCGTTTTACCTGTGTTCCAGTTGAAGATACCTAGAGAAGCACCTTTCATTTCTTGAGTCACTTTAGAAGCACCAAAGAACAGACCGAAGTTCACACCCGTTGTACGCTGAGTTTCAGACATCCCTAGTAGAGAGAAATCCACACCTTTCACTTCGTTCACTTGACCGTGAAGAACCGCTAGACGTACGCCACCTACTGCATTTGCATCAGGTGCGTTGAAACCGTTTAGTGATGAGAACATCACTGGAGTGCTTTCAGCAAGCGCCAATGGTGATGCCATTGCTGCTGCCACTGCTAGTACTGCTACTGCTTTTTTCATAATAGTCTCCACTGACTTTTTTTGTTATCAACTGATAATTGTAGGTGATGCTAGTGACGCTGACCATATGTTTTATCAGGATTTTGTCATATCCTGCAACACTCTCACGAAGTATTGGTTAATTATGAAGCAAGCACAAAAAAGCCGAAGGTTTCCCTTCGGCTTTGTCAGAATCCACTGATGGATTACATCATACCAGGCATGCCACCCATACCGCCCATATCAGGCATTGCAGGCGCGTCTTTCTGAGGTGCGTCGGTCACCATCGCTTCTGTTGTGATCATCAAACCTGCAACCGATGCTGCGAACTGAAGTGCAGAGCGAGTTACTTTAGTTGGATCTAGAATACCCATAGCGATCATGTCGCCGTACTCACCTGTTGCTGCGTTGTAGCCGTAGCTGCCTTCGCCCGCTTTCACGTTGTTAGCAACGACAGACTCTTCGTCACCTGCGTTTGCAGTGATTTGACGAATTGGTGCTTCCATTGCGCGAAGTGCAACGCGGATACCCACATTTTGCTCTTCGTTCGAACCTTCAAGACCCGCCACTTTCGACGCTGCGCGGATTAGTGCAACACCACCGCCCGCTACTACGCCTTCTTCAACCGCTGCGCGAGTTGCGTGTAGTGCATCTTCAACGCGGTCTTTCTTCTCTTTCATTTCAACTTCAGTTGCTGCGCCAACTTTGATTACCGCAACACCGCCAGCTAGCTTAGCTACGCGCTCTTGAAGTTTCTCTTTATCGTAATCAGACGTCGCGTCTTCGATTTGTTGACGAATTTGAGCAACACGGCCTTGAATCATCGCTTCTTCACCCACGCCATCGATGATAGTCGTGTTTTCTTTAGTGATAGAAACGCGCTTCGCTTGACCTAGGTCTTCTAGCGTTACTTTTTCAAGGTCTAGGCCCACTTCTTCAGAGATCACAGTACCCGCAGTTAGGACAGCGATATCTTGAAGCATAGACTTACGACGGTCACCGAAACCAGGCGCTTTAACAGCAGCCACTTTCACGATGCCGCGCATGTTGTTCACAACTAGCGTTGCTAGTGCTTCACCTTCTACGTCTTCTGCAATGATAAGCAGTGGACGAGACGCTTTAGCAACCGCTTCTAGAGTAGGAAGTAGCTCACGGATGTTCGATACTTTCTTGTCGATAAGTAGGATGAATGGGCTTTCTAGATCAACAGAACCCGCTTCTTGGTTGTTGATGAAGTAAGGCGATAGGTAACCGCGGTCAAACTGCATACCTTCAACCACGTCTAACTCGTCTTGTAGAGCCTGACCTTCTTCAACCGTGATAACACCGTCACGGCCTACTTTTTCCATCGCTTCAGCAATGATGTTACCTACGCTCTCATCAGAGTTTGCAGAGATAGTACCAACCTGAGCGATAGCTTTAGTGTCTTCACAAGGAACAGACAGCGCTTTTAGCTCTTCAACTGCAGCGATAACAGCTTTGTCGATGCCGCGCTTAAGATCCATTGGGTTCATGCCAGCAGCAACCGCTTTTAGGCCTTCGTTTACGATAGCTTGCGCTAGAACTGTTGCTGTTGTTGTACCGTCACCAGCAGCATCATTCGCTTGAGATGCTACTTCTTTAACCATTTGTGCGCCCATGTTTTGGAACTTGTCTTCAAGTTCGATTTCGCGCGCCACAGATACACCATCTTTAGTGATAGTTGGTGCACCGAAAGATTTGTCTAGAACTACGTTACGGCCTTTAGGACCTAGTGTTACTTTTACTGCATCCGCTAGAACATTTACACCTTCTAGCATTTTAACTCGTGCGTCGTTACCAAACTTAACGTCTTTAGCAGCCATTGTTATTTCCTTATCTAAATTCAGTGGATAGCTTGTTTAGAGTAAAAAATTACTCAACGTCTACTTAATTATTCAACGATAGCCATGATGTCGTTTTCAGACATGATCAGAACTTCTTTACCGTCGATCTTTTCTGTCTTAGTGCCGTAGCCTTCAGCAAAGATCACCGTATCACCTACTTTCACGTCTAGCGGCTGTACAGTGCCGTTTTCTAGGATGCGGCCTTTGCCCACAGCCAAAACTGTACCACGTGTTGATTTTTCTGCCGCAGAACCAGTTAAAACGATGCCACCAGCAGATTTAGATTCAACTTCTTGGCGCTCAACGATAACTCGGTCGTGTAGAGGACGGATATTCATCGGTCGATTCTCCTGATTATTTTCCATTTAGCTTATTAGGTTGCCTTCAAGGCCTTGTGTTGAATATGTTGGGGGCATTTCTGGCGATCCCAAGGGGAAGATGCCAAAAAATTGTGACAAAAATAACGAAATTTAAGATTGGGTTGCGAAAGCTGAGCTGCTGCGAGTCGGTTGTCGCACCAACTAGCGAATTCCTGTATTCTAAGCGCCTGTTCACCCAGCTTAGAATGCCATGCAAGACAAACACGGCCTGCTGTCCGCGCCGATATCCACTGTGCTTCGAAATATGACCGTGCCTATGGTCTTTGGCATGGTGGCAATACTGGCATTCAACCTTGTCGACACCTTCTTTATTTCGCTCCTTGGTACTGAGGCCCTCGCTGCCATCAGTTTTACTTTCCCTGTGACCTTTGGTGTTAACTGCATCACCATGGGTATTGGTATGGGATTGTCCACCAATATCGGACGCTTGCTTGGTCAGGGCAATACACAGCACGCGGCGCGTTTCTCAACACATGGCTTGTTACTTGCCGTGGTTTTGGTCATGTTGGCTTCCATCTTAGGTCTTTACACCATTGAACCACTATTCAAACTACTGGGTGCCAGCGACGACATTATCCCGCAGATCCGAGAGTACATGGTGATTTGGTACTTCACTGTGCCACTGTTGGTGATACCTATGGCAGGCAACAGTGCCATTCGAGCCACCGGCGATACCAAAACGCCAGCTAAGATCATGATGCTGTCTGGCTTTATTAATGGCCTGCTCGACCCATTGCTGATTTTTGGTATCGGTCCGTTTCCTGAGCTCGGCATTCAAGGTGCAGCGATTGCGAGTGGTATCGCTTGGCTAGGTGCGCTAACTGGTTCGCTGTATGTACTCACCAAACGAGAAAAGCTGCTCGGCCAGCTCAAACCTTCTCAGCTATGGCAAGATTGGATTGCTATCCTACGTATTGGCACACCTTCAGGGCTTTCCACCGCCATGTCTCCCATCTCTGGGGCCATCTTAATGAAGATGCTCTCAGTGCACGGTACCGCCGCCGTAGCCGCCTATGGTGCAGCGCAACGTGTAGAATCGATTTTGATCTTAGTGTTGATTTCTTTAAGCTCAGCATTAACGCCATTTATGTCGCAAAACTTCGGTGCCAAGCAGCCAGAGCGCAGCTTTGCTGGGCTATTCCTCAGCATGCGATTTTCGCTGCTGTTTCAATTGCTGGTCTTTGTGATGATGGTACCGCTCAGCATCCCTATTTCAGCGCTATTCTCTCAAGAGCAAGCAGTTCGAGACATCCTTTGGCACTATCTTCTCGTGGTGCCTTTTAGCTATGGTTTTCAAGGTATTATCATGATGTTAGGCAGTGGCATGAATGCGTTACATGAGCCTAGCAAAGCGTTTATTTGGAGTGCGATGAGGCTGTTTGTGTTTACTCTGCCTGCTGCGGCATTGGGAAGCTTGTGGTTTAGTGTGGAAGGGATGTTTATTGGCGTAGCTCTGGGTAATGTCATCGGCGGTGTTCTCGCCTACCTGTATGCACTGTCGGTCAGACGCAAGCACCTTCCTACTGCGACAAGATAAACCACAAAATAGACGCAAAAGAAAAGCCAAGGCACTGCCTTGGCTTTTTAGTATTCGTTGGACGCTTGTCTAACCGTATAAGCGCTAGATACCATCACCGCCCATAAAGGTCTGTGACTTGCCATTAAACTGCTGGTCCATATCCAGCGATGGCATATCGGTTTTCGGCTTACCTACGATTTTCGCGGGCACGCCCGCTGCCGTGGTATGCGGAGGCACAGGCTGGAGCACCACAGAACAAGAACCAATCTTGGCACCTTTACCCACTTCGATATTACCGAGGATCTTAGCACCCGCACCAATCATAACGCCTTCACGGATCTTCGGATGTCGGTCGCCGCACTCTTTACCGGTACCGCCAAGTGTTACGTTCTGTAGGATAGAGACATCATTCTCCACTACAGCCGTTTCACCAATTACGATGCCTGTCGCATGGTCGAGCATGATGCCTTTACCGATGCGAGCCGCCGGGTGAATATCCACCTGACATGCGACTGAAATTTGGTTTTGCAGGTACGTTGCCAACGCATTACGGCCTTGCGACCAAAGCCAGTTGGCAACACGATACCCTTGCAGAGCGTGATAGCCCTTTAAGTACAGTAATGGCATTGAATACAGAGAGACCGCAGGATCTCGATTCACCGTAGCACAAATGTCACACGCTGCAGCATCGGTAATGGTCGGGTCAGCGTTAAACGCTTGCTCCACCACTTCACGCACTGCCATAGCAGGCATAGAGGCCGTCTTTAGCTTATTGGCAAGGATATAGCTCAGCGCTGCACCAAAGCTTTCGTGGTTAATAATGGTGGCATGATAGAAGCTCGCCAGCATCGGCTCTTGTTCAGCCTGCTCACGGGCTTCTCTGACAATGCACTCCCAGACATTTTGTTTTTCACAGTGTTTCATTTTGGATCCTACGATGGATAGTCATTTATCCGTCAAGCGATTATTGCTGCTCGGCTTTCTTGTCCCTTGCAAGGAGGTCTTGCGCGGCTAAACGCGCATCTTTCCCTTGATACAATACTTGATAGATTTGGTCAACAATTGGCATCTCCACACCCATGCGCTGCGACAGTAGCCACACCTCTTTGGTGTTGCGATAGCCCTCTACCACCTGACCGATTTCAGTTTGCGCCGTATCGACATCTTTACCTTCACCCAAAGCAAGGCCAAAACGGCGGTTACGCGATTGGTTGTCAGTACAAGTCAGTACCAAATCACCCAACCCCGCCATACCCATAAAGGTATCTTGCTTCGCACCTAGTGCTGCGCCAAGACGGGTCATTTCCGCAAGGCCACGAGTGATCAGAGCCGTACGGGCATTGGCACCAAAGCCGATGCCATCAGACATACCAGCGCCAATGGCGATAACATTCTTCACTGCACCACCAAGCTGCATGCCAGTAAAGTCATCGTTGGCATACACACGGAAGGTTTTGCTGCAGTGGATCTTCTCTTGTAGATCCGCCACAAACTGCGCATCTGGAGAGGCAACGGCAATCGCTGTTGGCAGACCAGCCGCCAGCTCTTTAGCAAACGTTGGACCGGACAATACCGCTAGCGGATACTCTTCACCAATAATGTCGTGAGCGACATCTTTAAGCAGACGACCCGTTTCAGGTTCTAATCCTTTGGTTGCCCAGCAAATACGGCTGTCATCTCGCAAGTGTGGTTTGACACTGTTCAGAACGATACCAAATACATGGCTTGGTACCACGACCAGCAAATCTCGGCTGGCTTGTACCGCTTTGTTGAGGTCGGATTCAACAATTAGAGACTCCGGAAAATCAATGCCCGGTAGGAACTCGTGGTTAGCACGATCCCCTTCTAGCTTCGCCATGTGCTCTGGTTCGTGTCCCCAAATCACGACATTCGCGCCGTTTCTCGCAAGCGAAATCGCCAAAGAAGTACCGTAAGAGCCTGCGCCCAATACAGTCATTGCGATTTCTTTTCCATATGCGTTATTCATAACACCACCCAATTTGTCGGTATGATTGTGTTTCGTTGTTATACCCAAGTGACCCTAACAGTGTAGCCACTCAAGACGACTTGGGTATAAGTTACTGTATGCCAATAAAAAATGCACATCGCGATGCGCTGTGCATTTTCAAAACATCCACTCTTTCTCGCAGAATCACTCTGCAAGCGAGATTAAGCTTCCGCTTGACCTTCTTGCTGAGCTTGCTGCTGTAGGTAGTTCATGAACAATGCGTCAAAGTTAACTGGCGCTAGGTTCAGTTGTGGGAACGTACCTTTCATCGTTAGGCTTGAGATAGTTTCACGAGCGTACGGGAATAGGATGTTCGGGCAGAATGCACCTAGGCAGTGTGCAAGTTGGCCCGCTTCCATTTGCTCAGCAGTGAAGATACCACCTTGTTGTACTTCACATAGGAATGCAGTCTCTTCTGCGTTTTTCACAGTCACTGTCAGGCGAAGAACAACTTCGTATACGCCTTGACCTAGTTCACGGCTTTGAGTGTCAAGATCTAGCTTAACATCTGGGTTCCAATCTTTCTGGAACATATCTGGCGAGTTTGGCGCCTCAAATGATACGTCTTTTAGAAAGATGCGTTGGATTGAGAAGTTCTGTTGTGCTTCTTGTGGAGCTGCTTCAGCCATGATGATTTCCTTAAATACGTCTAAATTTGTCAAAACGTTAATGAGTTTTCTTGCAGACTAGCCGAGCCGATGTTTGATGACTAGGCGAGCCTTGAATTCCGTGGCATTTATCACATCCCTTAGTCATAACTGCCGCGAAATTACTCAAAATTCGGTGTTACTTCTTGCCTTTGATCAGCGGAAGGTTTGCTTCGCTCCAAGCCACTAGACCATTTTTCAGCAAGTAAACTTTTTCAAACCCTGCTTTTGCAAGCAAGTTCGCGCTCTCTTGCGCCGTTTGACCAGTCTTACATACCACAATGATTGGGTCTGATTTGTGGTTTTCAAGGCTACCGAAAGAACCCGCTTTGATATCAGATGGCAAAACGTGAAGTGCGTCAGTAATATGACCACGCTTGAATTCGTCTTTTGAACGAATGTCTACCACGATGCCGTTCTCGCGGTTCATCATGTGAGTCACTTGTGCTGCAGACACTTCTTTGTATGCGGCATTCGCTGATTTAAAGATGTTAGCGATCAGAGCAACAAATAGTGCAACCCACACTAGCGCCATGATCATGTTCTGTTGGAAAAATTCTAAATACTCTTGCATCACTTGTGCTCTTAGATAGTTGAACATTAAATCAGTCGAGGAGTATAGCGGCTTAGCCTCGCCGTGGCGAGAGGGGAAAATGTTTCGAGCAGAGAATTGAGATCCTTCTCCTCGCCTTGTTTCACGACAACATGCCCAACGCTATCACAGAGATAGAAAAAACCGATTAGTCAAAGCGACTGAACAAGGCGTATTAATAGAGATAAAGCCGAGGAATCTAGCGAAAATAGCGTCTATGATTACCTCACACGGAGCATAAATAGACGAATTTGCTAAATAAAACTGTAACCCAGCAACGGTAATCACAAACATTATTTGATCTGCCACTACAGTTATGGGTAAAAAGTGTAGTAAAATTACGCTAATTTGTTTTCTGTAAAGTTACTATCGATTTGACGAGGTTATAAGTATGTCAGCTAAGAAGCCAATGGCTCTAGTGATTCTTGACGGTTGGGGTTACCGTGAAGACAACGCAAGCAACGCAATCAACAACGCAAAAACTCCAGTAATGGATGGCTTGTGGGCAAACAACCCACGTACCCTTATTTCGGCTTCTGGTATGGACGTAGGTCTACCAGACGGTCAAATGGGTAACTCAGAAGTAGGTCACACCAACATCGGCGCTGGTCGTGTGGTATATCAAGACCTAACTCGCATCACTAAATCAATCGCTGACGGTGAGTTCGCTCAGAACGAAGCGCTTGTTGCTGCTATCGACAAAGCTGTTGCTGCAGGTAAAGCGGTTCACCTAATGGGTCTTATGTCTCCAGGTGGTGTTCACTCTCACGAGGACCACATCTACGCAGCTGTGAAAATGGCAGCAGAGCGTGGCGCTGAGAAAATCTACCTACACTGCTTCCTTGACGGCCGTGATACACCGCCTCGCAGCGCTGAAGGTTCACTAAAGCGTTTCGACGAGCTATTTGCTGAGCTTGGCAAAGGCCGCGTAGCGTCTCTAATCGGTCGTTACTACGCAATGGATCGTGATAACAACTGGGATCGCGTACAAGTTGCTTACGACCTACTGACTCAAGGCAAAGCTGAGTTCACTTACGACAATGCAGTAGCAGGTCTTGAAGCAGCATACGCTCGTGAAGAGAACGATGAGTTCGTTAAAGCAACGGCTATTAAAGCAGAAGGTCAAGAAGACGCAGCGATCCAAGATGGTGACGCCGTTATCTTCATGAACTACCGTGCTGACCGTGCACGTCAAATCACTCGTACGTTCGTACCTGAGTTTGATGGCTTTGAGCGCGCAGTATTCCCAGCAATCGACTTCGTCATGCTAACGCAATATGCAGCTGACATCCCACTATCGATCGCTTTCCCACCAGCATCTCTTGAGAACACATACGGTGAGTGGCTATCTAAAGAAGGTAAAACTCAGCTACGTATCTCTGAAACAGAGAAATACGCACACGTCACTTTCTTCTTCAACGGTGGTGTTGAGAACGAATTTGACGGCGAAGAGCGTCAGCTCGTTGCTTCTCCAAAGGTAGCAACTTACGACCTACAGCCAGAAATGAGCTCTGAAGAGCTAACTGAGAAGATGGTTGCGGCTATCAAGTCTGGTAAGTATGACACTATCATCTGTAACTATCCAAACGCAGACATGGTTGGTCACACAGGTGTTTACGAAGCAGCTGAGCAAGCTATCGAAGCTCTTGATGCAAGCGTTGGCCAAGTGGTTGAAGCGATCAAAGAGGTTGGCGGTCAAATGCTAATCACGGCTGACCACGGTAACGCAGAGATGATGGTAGACCCAGTGACTGGCGGTACGCACACAGCTCACACTAACCTACCAGTACCTCTAATCTACATCGGTGACAAAGCGGTTGAGTTCAAAGAAGGCGGTAAACTGTCTGACTTAGCGCCAACGATGCTTGCAATGACTGACATGGAAATCCCAGCAGAAATGACTGGTGAGATTCTTGTTAAGTAATCACTCTTGCTGAGATGATTCAAACGCCGATGCCTTTGCATCGGCGTTTTTGTTTATAACTTTTTTATTTTGCGCTTTTTTTGCGTGAAAAGTGCCATGTATGGATATAATGGCAACATCGCCTGAAGGCACACATTTGGGTCTGTCTTAGTGAACTATCAATCAGTTATGGTTACTATGTCCCAGTATATTGAGCAAACTCTGTCGCTGCGTTTAGTGGAATTAGGATGAAACCAAACAAATTTAGGCTTTTTACCTCTCATACATCAGTACTGCCCCGCTTGTCGGCACTGGTGATGTGTTTAGGGCTGGCGCTGCCTAGCGCGCATAGTTTTGCCAACCAAAATGAACTCACTGGCGTTAAAAGTGAAATTAATCGACAACAAAAGTCGCTCTCTGCGCAGCAAAAAGAGCTCGATAACCTGCAAAAGTCGCTGCGTGAGCAAGAGATTGGCATTTCTAATGTCGAGAAAGAGATAAAAGCCACAACGCAAGCGCTCACTCAAGCCAACAAAAACCTCGATGGCTTCCATAAACAAGTGGAAGCGCTGACCAAGCAGAAAAAGCAGCAGCAAGAGATCCTGGCTCAACTAGTACAAACTTATTACGTCACCAAGCAGAATAATTCCGCCTCTGGCGTGCTGAGCACAGACCCAGATCAAGACCGTATTAGTCAGTATTATCAGTACCTCGCTAAAGCGCGTGCGCAAACTTTAGAAGAGCTTGCGGACACTGAGCTAAAGCTAGCCGAAAGCGAGCGAGCCCTCGAGCTTGAGCGCAATCAGATTGCCCAATTACTTGAGCAGCAGAAAGCGAAGCGCGATGCGCTGGCGAAAAATCGCAGCAGTCGACAAAGCACGGTGTCGAAGATCCGCCGCAGTATTTCCAGTGATAAAAACTATCTCGCCGAACTGCAACGCAACGAAACTCGCCTTAAAGCGGAAATCGCCAAAGCAGCTAAGCGCAATCAAGTTCCGATGGATGGCCTTGGTCGTCAGAAAGGACGTTTGCCGTGGCCAGTTAAAGGCAAAGTGCTGCACAACTTCGGCACCAAGCAAACGGGACAAGTCAATTGGAAGGGAATGGTCATTGCAGCCAACTATGGCACATCGGTGAAATCCGTTTATTCCGGCACTGTGGTGTTTGCTGATTATCTCCGTGGCTACGGACTAGTCGTATTGCTTGACCATGGTAAAGGCGACATGACCCTGTACGGCTACAACCAAACTCTACTGAAAAAAGAAGGCGATAAAGTCGCGGCCGGCGAAACCATTGCCCTAGCCGGAGATACTGGTGGTCAAGACACCTCGTCACTCTACTTTGAGATCCGCCGCAACAGTAAAGTGCAAAACCCAAAAAGCTGGCTAAAACGCTAATCGCATACCGCTACTCATGATGAGTAGCGCGCCTTTGTCACTTCAATAAGCCTGGCTAGCTCGCTCTCTGGCAAACCGTTGATTCCGCCTGCTGCTTCTCGCCCGCCACCGGTCGTAAACTGACTGCAGATCTCGCCCGCCCCTTGCTTATTGTTCAGTGGGGCTCTAACCGAGACGGTATAGCAAGCTTCATCATGAGCTTCTGATCTCGGCACCAAAGAGATATGCGCTTGATCAGGGGATTCATTAGCAAGTCGGTTAATCCAAGTACCCGACATTCGTCTCGCAGCAGCACTATCTGGAAGTAACACCACTTTCAGTCGCGTGGACTCATGACGAACCTGCGCCGCACTCAACGCTTTCTCATCTTGTTCAAATGCCGCTTTCAGCAAGTGATAAGGCGAGTTGGGATCACTTAAACAGTCAAAAGGATCATGGTAGGCCAAAAGCTTCTGATAAAGGCCAACTGGGTCAAAATGTAAATCTTCTAAGCTCTCACCATAGCCATTGTAATTAACCAAGGTGCCCAGCTCTTTAAGTGCCTCGCGCTGCTCGCGGCTAAGCCCTAGGTCAGAGGCCAAGCTCTCAGCGCTCGCGAGCATATTGTCACCATACGCGGCCGCAATGGCCCAAAGCCTGAACTGCCCTTGCAACAGTTGGTCGACAATCAGCGCAGTACAGGTGTTGGCATCGAGGTCGATATGGGCATCAAGATGAGGACTATCCGGAATCGCTGAGGCTTTGTGGTGATCGATATAGGTAATAGGGACATGATGTTCCAAAAGCTTATCAAGCGCTGCTTGGTTCTTATCCATGGAGATATCCAGCACCGTCACTGAGCTCGCTTGCTCAACAGGTACACGCTGAAGTAAGGCAATATCACGCTTGATGCCCGAGATGAGTATCGCAGATTTGGGCTGCGCTAAACGCAATTGCAGTAGGGCTAATATGCCATCGGCATCGCCATTAAATACGTCATAATGCACAGTCACACTCATCCTTTCCTCGTCCCTGAAACCACAAACCCTACTAATAAAGTAGGGTTTGTAACAATACGAATTGGCTATATATCATGCCGTTAACGAGATTAACTAGTGGTCGAGCCCATCATACGCACGCCGTCTTCAAGAAGCGTTAACTGCTCCTTACCTCTTGAGGTTGCCAGTGGTTTCACCACATGGATCATCTGCAGCATGCCTTGCTGAATGACTTCTTCCGTAATCTTGGTACGTGGTGACATCGCCGACTGATAGCTTAGCCAACCGACCGCCATCATGTGCAATGTCGTCACTAAAGACTTCAGCTCTTTCTCATTTAGCGTCAGTAACTCCAACTCAACAAAAGCACGTAAGATATTAATCAGATTACCTTGTAGGCGCTCTTGTACTTCAATGTACTCTTCGTGCAGCTTTGGGTCGCGCTGGAGAATTTCCGGCAAATTAGCGTAGAAGAAACGGTACTTCCACATCAGCGTAAAAATGGAGTCTAGGTAATGCTTTAGTAGCGCCAAGCTCTCTTGCTGACCTTGTACCGGAGTAAATCGCTCAATAAGCTCTTGCGAATAGAGGGCAAAAATCTCACGAACGATCTCTTGTTTGTTTCGGAAATGATAGTAGAGATTGCCTGGGCTGATCTCAATGTGCGCCGCAATATGGTTGGTTGTCACGTTGCGCTCGCCATCTGAATTGAACAAGTCGAGGGCGGCGTAGACGATTTTGTCACGTGTTTTCATTCTAACTTTTCCTTTCCCTAGTTAGACTTAGTATACGTCTTGAACTAGTACACGAAAAGTTAATAGATTGTGAGATTCACTGGTTAGACCAACGGACACAAAAAAAGCACTCAATTTGAGTGCTTTTCAGTCATGCATATTGGCTAAGTAGACAATTACTCTACTTCGTCCATTTTACCTAGTAGGTTGCGAATGCGCTCTTGCCATTGGCTGTGCTCACGTTGCATCTGCTCAGACTTTTGCTCAAGTTCTTCACGGCTGCTGCGTAGTTCTTCAGCTTGCGATGCAAGTTGTGCTTTCTCTTCTTTCAATTCCTCAACTTCCATCTGAAGAAGAGCGATTGTGTCCACTGCAGTTTGAATTTTTGCTTCTAGTTGTTCCAGTACTTCAAAAGACATCTCGGCCTACCCTTGTTTAATCCTGTGAAATGAAAATGCTTCATCCTATAGTGCCCCATTCTACTCAGCCTAGAGAAGATAGACACGCTCTATATTGCAGATTTTTCACTATTCGGTCAAAAAAGCGCCGCAAACTCACCCAAGCTTTACCTACCAAGCACAACAGAGCAAAGTTTTGTTTGTCACGATGCTCAATCATTCAAGATTTTAGCGACAAGATCGCGTCCGAACAGAGAAAAAGGCAAACGTTTCCCTTTTGATATGCTAGAATTCGCGCCGTAAATCATTTGTCAATTTTCATTAGATTGGAGTCAGTATGAAGCGCGATTTAGCAATGGCTTTTTCACGAGTTACCGAAGGTGCCGCCCTAGCAGGCTATAAGTGGCTAGGCCGAGGCGACAAAAATGCTGCCGATGGTGCAGCGGTGGAGGTCATGCGCAGCCTACTGAACAAGACCGATATCGAAGGCGAAATCGTTATTGGTGAGGGTGAAATCGATGACGCACCTATGCTGTTCATCGGTGAACAAGTGGGTATTGGCGGTGATGCTGTCGACATCGCTGTTGATCCTATCGAAGGAACTCGCATGACGGCGATGGGCCAATCCAATGCTCTTGCAGTGCTTGCCGCCGGTGAAAAAGGCAGCTTTTTGAAAGCGCCAGACATGTACATGGAAAAACTCGTGGTGGGGCCTGGCGCGAAAGGCGTGATTGATCTTAATAAACCACTGACTGAAAACCTAAAAAACATCGCAGCTGCACTAGGTAAAACCCTAGATACGCTGGTAGTGACAACACTTGCTAAGCCACGACACGACGCCGTCATTGCAGAGATGCAAGCGATGGGGGTTCGCGTTTTCGCTGTGCCAGATGGTGATGTTGCCGCTTCTATCCTAACATGTATGCCAGATAGCGAAGTGGATGTGATGTA
The DNA here is from genome assembly GCF_059412285.1 of Vibrio sp. CB1-5. NCBI lineage: Bacteria > Pseudomonadati > Pseudomonadota > Gammaproteobacteria > Vibrionales > Vibrionaceae > Vibrio > Vibrio sp. CB1-5. Next base: position 26,546 of record NZ_JBJHPB010000013.1, read on the forward strand.
CTGTATTGGCGGCGCGCCAGAGGGTGTAGTCTCTGCTGCGGTTATCCGCGCACTTGATGGTGACATGAACGGCCGACTACTGCCACGTCACGTTGTTAAAGGTGATATAGAAGAAAACCGCACCGCTGGCCAAGGTGAACTCGCGCGCTGTGCTGAAATGGGTGTTGAAGCAAACGTCGTGCTGCGTATGGAAGATATGGCTCGTAGCGACAACGTCGTTTTCTCAGCGACCGGCATTACCAAAGGTGACCTACTTGAAGGCATTACTCGTCAAGGCAACATCGCAACGACTGAAACCTTGCTGATCCGTGGACGCTGCCGCACGATTCGTCGCATCAAGTCTACGCACTATTTAGAGCGTAAAGATCCAGAAATCCGCGACATCATCCTATAAGTCAATAAAGCTTCGTCAAAGGCGCTGATGGTTATCAGCGCTTTTTTTATATCTATGCAAGTCGATACTGCTGGAATGCTAATCTCAGATTGTAAATCATTTGCTTTATTAACCTTATCCGCCATAATACCCCGACTATCTTTACCTCAGGCTGAACAAACGAACGGATTCACTGATGAAAGCCACCGACCACATCGTAAACATCATAAAACGTGAAGGCGCTGTCACTGCAAAACTCATTGCTGAGCGTTTAAGTATTACCACTATGGGGGCTAGGCAGCACCTACAAAGCCTTGAAGAAGATGGTTTTTTAAAGTTTGAGGATGTCAAAGTCAAAGTCGGCCGCCCAAATAGGCATTGGTCATTGACCGCTAAAGGACACGCCCGTTTCTCTGATCGTCACAGCGATCTGACGATTCAATTTATCGATGCGATTGAGACAGTGTTCGGCTCAGAAGGATTAGATAAAGTCGCCAAAGAGCGCGAGCAAAACACCCTCAGTACCTATCGACAGCACTTTGAAACACTAACTGATTTACCTAGCAAGGTTCACAAGCTAGCTGAGCTAAGAGAAAAAGATGGCTACATGGCAGAGTGTGAAGCAAGTGGGGATGGCTATATCCTAATAGAAAATCACTGTCCTATTTGCATCGCAGCAACGCGTTGCGAAGCACTGTGCCAATCAGAACTCAATGTATTTCAAAAGCTTGTTGGTGAAAACATCTCCGTTGAACGCGATGAACACATCGTCAAAGGTGAAAGACGCTGCGTCTACACCTTTCAGCCAAAAGGCTGATCCCCTGTCTCACTACTGAGACAACCAACGCTTTTTATTTTGTCTTCTGTCATTAGCTCCTAGGCTAACTATACACCCCCACCTCAGGAGCGGGTTAGGTAGTACCGTTAATTAGCATAGGAATGCAGACATGGCAGAGTCGATTTCACTCCCTTCATTTGAAGAACTGGCAGCGATGGCCAAAGACAACCCAGAGCAACTTAGCCAGCTTCGACATCAGTTGTGTGAGCAGTTCATTGCTGGTTGCTCCAGTGATATGCAGCCGAGACTGCACGCCCAACAGTCTCACATTGAACGGGTACTGCAACGCGCCAAAAACCCGATACATGCCAATGTGCTTTTAAGAGAAGAGTTACACAAACAGATCGTCAAATTTGCCGATGCGTTGCAGGGAAACATGCAAACACCTCAATCCAATGCAGAGGTCGTTCCTTTTGAACGTGGGCAGGAATGGCGTTGACCGAGTGACACAGTCTTAAGGCACAAAGACAAAAAGGGAAGCCAATGCTTCCCTTTCACCACTCAGAACCGCTTATTTCTCGGGCTCATCACCATATTGGTTTTGACCATCAGTGCCCTTGAGGAAACCACACTCCACCAAGATCCAAGCACCACACGCCAATGCAGCCAATGAAATCACACTTTGCACCAATGAAGGTTGAGCCGCTGTGGCGGGGTCAAGCGTTGGTAAACTCATGCGCCCAAATACGAGCGGTACATTTAATAGCAGCCACCAGCTTGATTTATTGCGGTCGTGCCAACGCTTAGCTGTGATCGCAAAATCAGGGATCAGCAGTACCACCAAGAGTACCGGCAATAAAAAGTGCACTACGTTTGGCAGTAAATAGTTCAACCCCTGAGCGCACACCATGATGGTTAAGTAATAACAGACATTCCACATCCAGAACGTCTTACGACCAATACGGCCATGAAAAGAAAACAGTAACGACTTTAACGACATCAAATCACTCTCATATTAATTAGTAACCTTTTGAAAGCAGGCTTTGTCCATATCGCGGATATTCACCGTCAAACTCTTAATATGGCTCGCCTGCTCTCTAAGTACTTCCATCAGCTTACGCGACAACTCGCGCTTTTGCTCATCCGTTCGTCCAGACAACAGCTCAAAACTGATATGCACAAAATCTTTGCTATCCCCGTACTCGCCGATCAACCAGTTATGGCTGCGCAGTGAACGGGACTTCACCGAGTCAGCATCAAACAGCCCACAGTTGAGTGTTACACGGTGCAAGTCTTCCAGTAGCCCCTGTACATTCAACCTTTCGTCGGCTGTATTCGAATATTCTAAAACCAGATTCGGCATACGACTTCCCTTTTTTTGGCCAATAGCCGACAAGGTATAGCAAGCCGCGAGTAAAATGCCGAGAAGTATTCTATTATTCTGTTTACTGGATCACTTGGGCACGCCATTCTGAGCTCTCTAAACGGGACAATTGTTAGGATAAGATACCAAAGCGATAAAGAAATGACCCCAATCATGATCTACGTGAATTAATCTGTTATATTCTTTCGTAATCACGTTTATTTTTTACATTCGTTTATTACAAACACTGATTTTGGAGAAAATCTCATGCGTCAACCTGTAGTTATGGGTAACTGGAAACTCAACGGCAGCAAAGCAATGGTAACTGAGCTGTTAACTGGTCTAAACGCTGAACTTGAAGGCGTAACTGGTGTAGACGTGGCGGTAGCTCCACCAGCACTTTACATCGACCTAGCTGAGCGTGTTATCGCAGAAGGCGGCAACAAGATCATCCTTGGTGCACAAAACACTGACCTAAACAACAGCGGTGCTTTCACTGGCGACATGTCTCCAGAAATGCTGAAAGATTTTGGTGCAACTCACATCATCATCGGTCACTCTGAGCGTCGTGAATACCACAACGAATCAGACGAGTTCATCGCTAAGAAATTCGCATTCCTAAAAGAGAACGGCCTGAAGCCAGTTTTCTGTATCGGTGAATCTGAAGCTCAAAACGAAGCTGGCGAAACTGAAGCAGTATGTGCACGCCAAATCAACGCAGTGATCGACGCTTACGGTGTTGAAGCACTAAACGACGCAATTATCGCATACGAGCCAATCTGGGCTATCGGTACTGGTAAAGCAGCAACTGCAGACGACGCACAGCGTATCCACGCTTCTATCCGTGCTCTAATCGCAGCAAAAGACGAAGCAGTCGCTGAGCAAGTAATCATCCAGTACGGTGGTTCTGTTAAGCCAGAGAACGCAGAAGCTTACTTCTCACAGCCAGACATCGACGGTGCTCTAGTTGGTGGCGCATCTCTAGACGCTAAGAGCTTCGCAGCAATCGCTAAAGCAGCGGCAGCAGCAAAAGCTAAGTAATCGAACCGATTACCAAAAGCCGGCTCCATTGAGCCGGCTTTTTTGTTTCTATGTGTCCGTCACTTTACTGCGGACAAACAAAAACCGCTGCCAAGGCAGCGGTTTTTCTATGCTCGAGAGAAGGCCGAATTAGAACAGCTCTTCCGCTACTTTGAATAGGTCAGTGCGCACTGGACGCTTCATGTTTTCGATAGCATCGATGATATCATGGTGAACCAGTTGCTCTTTCTGGATGCCCACACAACGGCCACCGTGACCTTCTAGAAGTAGGTGAACCGCGTAGTTACCCATGCGAGATGCTAGAACACGGTCGAAAGCTGTCGGACGACCACCACGCTGGATGTGGCCCAGTACTGTCGCGCGAGTTTCACGGCCAGTACCTTCTTCAATCTCTTTCGCTAGCTCGTTCGCATCCATCATTAGCTCAGTAAGCGCGATGATCGCGTGCTTCTTACCTTTCGCAATGCCATCTTGTATGTTGCTGATTAGCTGCTCTTTATTCAGACCTGTCTCTGGAGTAATGATGTACTCACAGCCGCCTGCAATTGCTGACATTAAGGTTAGGTCACCACAGTGACGACCCATGATCTCAACGATAGAGATACGTTGGTGAGAAGATGACGTGTCACGTAGACGGTCAATCGCATCGATAACAGTGTTTAGTGCCGTTAGGTAACCGATTGTGTAATCAGTGCCAGCAATATCGTTATCGATAGTGCCTGGAAGACCGATACATGGGTAACCCATTTCAGTTAGCTTCTTCGCACCCATGTAAGAACCGTCACCACCAACAACAACTAGAGCGTCGATGCCGTGCTTTTTCAGGTTCTCAATGGCTTTCTCACGAACTTCCACCTCTTTAAATTCTGGGAAGCGTGCAGAGCCAAGGAATGTACCGCCACGGTTGATCACATCAGAAACGCTTGAACGGTCAAGAGGCTTGATGCGGTCTTCGTACAGACCAAGATAGCCGTCGTATACGCCGTACACTTCCAAACCCTCTGACAGAGCAGTACGTACCACGCCGCGTACCGCAGCATTCATACCCGGTGCGTCACCACCACTTGTCAAAACACCAATTTTCTTAATCATGCTCACCCTCGATTTGGCAATCTAATTTTAAATTTTAAGTATGGCGCCTTCGGCGGCGACATACGGAAATCTTGTTATCGTTACACTGGACTCAGCGTGTTCCCCAAAACATCACTGACGTAACTTTATTACTTATGTAAGAGTATTACAGTTTATACTGGCTCGTACGTTGATTCACATCAGAATCGCACTTTTTTATCACGCGCATTGATAATAGACAATGGAATTTAACATTGCCATTACGGCGAGGCCTCCTCCCACGGCGTGTCACCGTCTACGCCCAGCCAGCTAAAAGTCTTGCTGCTTTTGCTCAGCTTCTTCATGAAGCACCACAGAATACGGGTCTTGGTGAATGATCACGTCAGCGCCTGGAAACGCCTTAATCACCTCTTCTTCCGCTTTGTCAGCAATGCGATGCGCCTCGATGAGTGGCAAATGATCATCTAACTCTAAGTGTAACTGAATGAAACGAACCGGACCTGACATGCGCGTTCTTAGCTGATGCACACCAATCACCCCTTCCACGTCATTACACACTTGGCGAATCACGACGAGCTCTTCTTCCGGCAATTGACGATCCAGTAGCGACTGTACCGATTCATAAGCCATTTTTATCGCGCTGACTAAGATAAACACACCAATACCAATCGCAAACACCGAGTCCGCTTGCCCAACGCCATACCAACTCAGTCCAAGAGCGACCATGATCGCCACGTTCATATATAAGTCGGTTTGATAATGCAGTGAATCCGCAGCAATGGCTTGGCTGCCCGTTTTACGAACCACATGTTTTTGAAACGCGACCAAGCCCGACGTCACAATTAAGGCGAAAAGGCTGACATAAATACCCAATTCAGGCGATTGGAGATCATGCGGTCTGAAGAAACGATCGATACCATTAAGAATGAGAAAACAAGCAGAGCCGGTGATGAACATCGATTGTGCCAGCGCGGCTAACGACTCGGCCTTACCATGACCAAAAGTATGTTCTTTATCAGCAGGTTGAAGTGAGTATCGAACAACCATCAAGTTGATCAATGATGCGGCAATATCAAGCAGTGAGTCGATCAAAGAGGCCAGTAAGCTCACCGAGCCTGTGACCCACCAAGTGATCACTTTCGCTATTAATAGGATGGTTGCTACCGTGGTCGCCGCCCATGCAGCCGTGGTAACCAGTTTCGCGTAATTGTCCTTCATGCGCTGTGTGTCTGTTCCTTAAAGATATTTCTAAACACAAAGCAAGTATACCGATAAATGATGACAAAAATAGAAAAAGCGACCAAAAATGGTCGCTTAATATTCGCTAAAGCTATCATAAAAGCTAGAAAGCTAGCTTCACAATACGCTAGATATGCCGATTACTCAGAAGCACGTTTTTCTGCACGCTTCTCCATTTTCGACCAGCATTTTTCCATGCGATCTTGAGACAGCTCTTTAAACTTCTCTTTCTGCTCTGGCGTTAAGATACTCATCATTTCATGTTGCTTCTCAAGCATCTTCACGCGGCGCTCCGCTTGCTTCTCAACCATTTGCGTTGCCAATGCGTTCGCCGAATCTGCATCAAACGTGTCGGCTAATACTAGATCTTGCATTTGCTGCTGGCGTGCTTGCATTTCTGCTTTCTTAGCCGTGAAATCGCCATCAAACTTTTGTTTCATTTGCGCTTTGTTCGATTCACGTAGCTGCTTCATCTGCTCTTTTTGTGCATCAGTCAGGTCTAGTTCGCGGAACATGCGTTTGCCATCAAAACCGCCACACATGCCTTCACCACCTTTACCGTGATGACCACCTTTACCACCGCCGTAAGCGAGTGCACTAGCAGAACCTAGCGCGAGTGGAAGAACAGTTGCAGCGATAACCCATTTCTTTGAAAATTTCATAATCTTTACCCTTATGTGATTCATGCCATGGCTGCCACTGCAGCGCTTGAGTATAGAATAGAAGCTGAGGCGTAAAGCAACGTACAGTGAGCGTAAAGAATCGTAAAGATCGCTTTTTTGAGCCACGAACGCTTTATTATTACAGGGCACAACAATACCGAGGTAGATCATGGCACACATTCTTCTTATCGATGACGACACCGAGCTAACCAGCCTTCTCAAAGACATCTTAAGCTATGAAGGCTTTGAGGTTTCAGAGGCCAATGATGGCTTTGCTGGCTTAGAGGCCATGAGCGAGGCCATTGATTTAGTATTGATGGATGTGATGATGCCGCGCCTCAATGGTATGGATACGCTTAAGAAGCTACGCGAAAACTGGGATACCCCAGTATTGATGCTTACGGCAAAGGGAGAAGAGATAGACCGAGTGATTGGTCTTGAGCTTGGCGCCGATGACTATCTACCTAAGCCATTTAGCGATCGAGAGCTACTCGCGCGCATCAAGGCCATATTAAGGCGCACCAGTAACAAATCAGAAACGAGCTCATCCGATGGAATACGTTTTGATGACATTCAGGTATTCCCAGCCAAACAAGAAGCAACGTGCCAAAACCAAACACTCGACCTGACCACCACCGAATTTGCACTGCTGCATTATTTCGTCCAGCACCCAGGAGAAACGCTAACTAAAGAAGCCCTGAGTCTTGAAGTACTCGGCAAGCGCCTGTCTGCATTCGACCGAGCGGTGGATATGCACGTCTCTAACTTACGTAAAAAACTGCCAGAAAAGAGCGATGGTAAGCCAAGAATCAAAACCTTGCGCGGTCGTGGCTACTTACTGGTGAAGGAGTAAGTATGAAACTGCCAAAAATCAGCAGCCTCTACGGCCGAATTTTTGCGATCTTTTGGTTTACCATGTTGCTGGTACTGATTGCGGTACTGGCACTACCCCACCTCGATCCTCGTGTGGCGAGAGAAGTCTCCACCGAGACACTTGGTCAGATAAAAGCATCTCGCGACAGAATTGAGCGTCAGTTTGCCAACGAGCCAAGTATTGGTCGTATTATTTATAAGCTTGATCAGTCCGATCGCATGCACAATAAAGACCGCAAGACAAAAGGACCAAGCTTCTTCATTGTCGACAAAGCCGGCAACATCTTAAGCACTCAGAAACATGTCGACTTTAAAGAGCGTATACTGAAAAACTTCATTACCTCGGTTGATACGTTCGACAAGCCGATGCAAAAGCTCTACGGCCGTTACATGCTGGTTGGCCCTGTGTCGATTAGCTTAGCCAAGCAAGAGTATGACCTTTATATCGGTATCCGCTGGAACCAACCCCCGCCGTTTTTACTCAGAATGTTTGATAAACCATTCCAACTATTGTTAGTGGTGATGGCCGTCAGCACACCGTTTCTGCTTTGGCTAGCATGGGCACTGAGCCAACCAGCTCGCCGTCTTGAGCGCGCCGCCAAACGTGTGGCTAAAGGAGAGTTCAATCCAGATCCGACCCTCGAAACTGGCACGACAGAGTTTAAGCAAGCAGGACAAAGCTTTAATCAAATGGTACTGGCGGTAAATCAAATGATTTCCGGTCAACAAAGGCTGTTGTCAGACATCTCCCACGAGCTGCGTTCACCACTGACAAGGCTTCGCATGGCGACAGGTCTCGCGACCCGTAAACAAGGTGAGAGTGCAGAGCTGACCCGCATAGACACGGAAGCCCAGCGTCTTGAGCAAATGATTGCCGAGCTTTTGGAGCTGTCTCGCATGAACACCGACAACCATGTCACCCGGGAAAGTCAGCCAGCAAGTAGCCTTTGGGAGGAGATCTTCAGTGATGCTCAGTTTGAAGCCGAGCAAGTAGGCAAAACTTTGCACTTCTCAACGATTCCTGAGCTCTCTATCGTTGGCAACCCTAAGCTGCTCATGAGTGCAATTGAAAATATCGTACGTAATGCGATCCGCTATGGTAAATCCGAGATCAATATCGCGCTGTATCAACACGATGACATGCTGCACATTATTGTCGAAGATGATGGTCCCGGAGTACCCGATGATGAGCTTGACGATATCTTTAGACCATTTTATCGCGTCTCCACCGCTCGCGATCGCGATTCTGGTGGCACCGGTTTAGGACTGGCAATCACACAAAATGCCATCATTCAGCATCGCGGCCAAATCATAGCATCACGCAGTGAGCTAGGCGGTCTGAAAATGCACGTAGAGCTGCCACTATAAATCAGGCAACGAAGCGATATTGATTCTACACTCTTTGTGGTAGCCTTCCGGCTCATGCTCAACACAATAAGAGAATCAAGCAGATGAAGATCTTCAGCAATTTCGAAAGTGGCAACATTGACGTTGTCAGCATTGAGAATAAAGACGATATCCAGCTAAAGATACAAAACGACCATCAGTCTGAGTTTTATCAGTGGTTTCATTTCCGCCTAGAAACTCAGGCTGAACAATCCCACACCATCAAGATCCTTGATTTGGCTAAATCAGCCTATCCAGAAGGTTGGAAAGGCTATGATGTGGTCGCGTCTTACGACCGCGAAGAATGGTTCCGTATTCCATCTGAGTTCGATGGCGACACACTGAGCTTCAACGTGCTACCTGAGCGCGGCTCCATGTATTTCGCTTACTTTGCACCGTACTCTTATGACCGCCACCTCGATCTTTTGCACATGGCGCAAACTGAGCACCACTGCACTCTCGAAACCCTAGGCCACACGTTAGACAACAACGATATGTCACTGCTCACTTTTGGCGAGCCAGAAGAAGGTAAAAAGAACATTTGGGTGATTGCTCGTCAGCATCCAGGCGAGACCATGGCAGAATGGTTTATGGAAGGTCTGATCCAGCGCCTTGTCGATGAAACCGACACTACTGCGCAAGCGCTGCTAGAAAAAGCCGTGCTCTACGTAGTACCAAACATGAATCCAGATGGCGCAAACCGCGGTCACCTGCGCACTAACGCGGTGGGTGTAAACCTAAACCGTGAGTGGCAAACACCTTCTATGGAAAAAAGCCCTGAGGTATTCCTAGTACGTGAGAAGATGCTTCAGACAGGCGTCGACATGTTCTTGGACATTCATGGTGATGAAGCGATCCCATACAACTTTGCTGCTGGCTCTGAAGGCATTCCTTCTTATGATGAGAGACACGCCGGTCTTGAGAATGCGTTCAAACAAGCGCTACTCACCATTACTCCTGAGTTCCAAGATGACTATGGCTACGACAAAGACGAGCCAGGTAAGGCAAATCTAACCGTCGGCTCAAACTGGGTTGCTGAGCAGTTCCGCTGCTTGTCATACACCATTGAGATGCCATTTAAGGACAACAACAACTATCCAGATCCTTTGTATGGTTGGTCGCCTGAGCGCAGTATTAAGTTTGGTCATGACATGGTGGCGGCGACGCTGGCAGTGACGGATAAGCTTTAATCTCGAAAGACACGCAATTAGAGTGTCTCGTCATTCCACTAGCCGCGCGCCTGCGCGCACAGGAATCTACTTGAGGCTTGGTGCACGCTTTAGGTAGATCCCCGCCTGCGCGGGGATGACGTTTTTTTAGCTCTTCAGGTATACTCATTCCATTATTTAGTATGAGTCGACAACCAATATGTTTGATATCGCCCTCTACGAGCCAGAAATTGCTCCAAACACCGGAAACATCATCCGTCTTTGTGCCAACTGCGGTGCAAACCTACACCTTATTGAACCGCTTGGTTTTGATTTAGAAGAGAAGAAAGTACGCCGTGCAGGTCTCGACTATCACGATCTTGCGCGTGTAAAACGCCACAAAGACTACGCGGCGTTTCTTGCTTACTTAGAAGAAAACAATCCGAACTATCGCTTGTTTGCTTGCACCACAAAAACCACCGGCCAGCATACCGATGCGAAGTACCAGCAAGGTGATGTGTTGTTGTTTGGCCCAGAAACTCGTGGCTTACCTGCCGAAGTAATTGAAAGCCTTCCAATGGAGCAACGTATTCGCATACCTATGATGCCAGATGCGCGCAGTCTAAATCTATCCAATGCAGTGGCGATTATTGCCTATGAGGCGTGGAGACAGTTTGGTTTTGAAGGGGCGGTTTAAGCCCTTTTTTAACGAGAGCGTTACCCGAGCCTGAATTTCAGGCAATAAAAAACCCAGCCGAAGCTGGGTTTTCAATACTTACAAGCAGAAACTTATCAATTACTTGATTTTAGCTTCTTTGTACATAACGTGTTGGCGAACAACTGGATCAAACTTTTTGATCTCAAATTTGCCTGGCATGTTACGCTTGTTCTTGTCAGTTGTGTAGAAGTGACCAGTACCTGCAGAAGATACTAGACGAATTTTCTCACGAATGCCTTTAGCCATTGCTTAATTCCTCTTATACGTTCTCGCCACGAGCGCGAATATCAACAAGAACAGCATCGATGCCTTTCTTATCAATAATACGCATACCCTTAGCGGTTAGACGTAGTTTAACAAAGCGTTTTTCGCTTTCTACCCAGAAACGATGAGTTTGTAGGTTCGGCAGAAAACGACGCTTGGTAGCATTTCGTGCGTGTGAACGGTTGTTACCCGTTACAGGACGCTTACCAGTTACTTGGCATACTCGGGACATGAATGTCTTCTCCAAATCGTTTCAGCTCGATATCAACCTTGGTGGCCGAACCTCAATTATAAGAGGCCATAACCATTATGGAATACCCATACAAGGCTATCAAAGGTCGCGCATTATACTAACTTGACATGCATTGCTCAAGACCCGAACAGATCCTTTTTTAAGGATTTGCTGATCTTTTTCACTTTGAGCTGATGTTGGTTGATAATTTAGTGCGCGAATCATAGCAGAAAATCACCAAAACAAAAGCTCTGTATCACAGTTATTACAATAAAAAACGCTTTCTACTGTTTAACAGGCTAAATCCAGCCTCTTTCGGCAAACGAAACCACTTCTCCATCGCCAATCACAAAATGGTCGAGCACACGAATATCGACCAGTCCAAGTGCATCACTCAATCTTCTGGTGATCCTTCTGTCGGCCTGACTCGGCTCAGCAATCCCCGATGGATGGTTATGCGCCAGTATTAGCGCCGCCGAATTATGCTCTAACGCACGCTTAACCACTTCTCTTGGGTATACAGAGGCCGCGTCTATGGTACCTTCAAACATCACCTCATCAGCAATCACTCGATTTTGGTTATCCAAAAACAATATATAGAAGGCTTCGCGTTGGCGATCGCGCAGTATCGACATCAAGTAGTGCTTGGTGTGCTCAGGGCTATTTAAGCTATCACCACGCTGCAAGATCTCCGATAGATAGCGCTGACTCATTTCCAATACCGCTTGAAGCTGCACGTACTTGGCGACACCAAGCCCTTTATGCCGACAAAACTCTTCATTGGTAGCAGAAAACAGCGATCGCAACGAGCCAAACTCAACAAGCAGGTCATCGGCAAGCTGAATTACGTTCTTGCCTTTAATCCCAGTTCGTAAAAATATCGCCAGCAATTCAGCATCGGAAAGCGCGTGACTGCCGCGGCTAAGTAACTTTTCTCGCGGCATGGAGTCTTTGGGGAGCTGATGTAATGTCATTGCTATATAGAGGGGAAATTAAACATTAGGGCAGTTATGACGCATAACATCAAAAGTTACAGTGAACAGGTGATAGGCTGCGAGCCTAAAAGTGACTTTATGTAACTGTTCAGTTTGTTAGTGAGGGCTTGTTGCAAAGGTGGGAAAATCTTGTGCCAGTGGTACGACAGTAGCGGCCGAGCAAGGCTTTTGCTATCTTAGCCGCAGAAAATTGTAAGGAGCAAGCTATGCAAACTTTAGCGGGTAAGAAAATACTGCTTGGTATTAGCGGTGGCATCGCCGCCTATAAATGTGCCGAGCTAACCAGACGCCTAATCGAGCGTGGTGCCGAGGTTCAAGTCGTGATGACTAAAGCGGCAAAAGAATTTATCACACCACTGACGATGCAAGCCGTTTCGGGAAGACCGGTATCAGATAGCTTGCTCGACCCTGCCGCAGAAGCCTCAATGGGACATATTGAACTAGCGAAATGGGCAGACTTAGTTCTGCTTGCGCCCGCTACTGCCGATCTCATCGGTCGTATGGCGGCCGGAATGGGTAACGACTTATTGACAACGCTTGTGCTCGCCACAGACGCCCCTATAGCGGTGTCACCGGCGATGAATCAGCAGATGTACCGCAATGTCGCCACCCAAGAGAACATCGCGACGCTTTCCCGTCGTGGCATGATGATTTGGGGACCAGCAGCTGGTGAGCAAGCTTGTGGTGATGTTGGTCCAGGTCGCATGCTCGAGCCGATGCAGTTGGTTGAGCGCTGTGAACAGTTCTTTGGTCCTAAGCCCTTGGTAGGAAAGTCTGTGGTGATTACCGCAGGCCCAACACGTGAAGCGATTGATCCTGTGCGCTACATCTCCAATCACAGCTCAGGCAAAATGGGCTTTGCGCTTGCAGAAGCAGCGCGCCAAATGGGGGCCGATGTCACCTTGATTGCGGGTCCCGTTGCGCTACCTACACCAGCAGGTGTTAAGCGCATCGATGTCACTAACGCGCAGCAGATGCATCAATCTGCATTGGACGCTGCTGTCTCACATGACATCTTTATTGGCTGTGCAGCGGTAGCCGATTACCGTCCAGTCGATGTCGCGACACAAAAAATCAAAAAGACCGCAGACAACGATGATATGCAGATAGCGATGGTGAAAAACCCAGACATTATCGCCGATGTCGCCTCACTCAGCACGTCTCGTCCATTTACCGTTGGCTTTGCGGCAGAAACCCAAGATGTAGAAACTTACGCATTGGATAAGCTTTCTCGTAAGAATCTGGATATGATTTGTGCAAATGATGTCTCTGTTGCCGGTCAAGGCTTTAACAGCGATTCAAATGCGATTACCGTGTACTGGCAAGGCGGACAGCAGGCGCTAGGTAGCGCAAAGAAAATCGAGCTAGGCCGCGCTATTCTCGAGTGTATCAGTGCTAAGCTCATCAACACATAGCTCGCAACATAAAGCCAGCTAACGCTAGGTACGTAAAGGCTGCGTGGTGCAAACACTGCGCCGCCTCACTCCCTCTGCTCGCCCACCTTGCAAGATAGATTGTTACACACTTCAACCATTTAGCACGTTGAACTGTGTGGATAAAACGCGCTTAGGTACACTAACAGATTCACTTATGGGCGTTATCGTGCTGATTTCGGCATGCAGTAATCAAAAGGAATAGGATTTATGTCCGCTACGAGAAAGTCGAACCGAAAAGAGGAGATCCTTCAGGCTCTTGCTCAGATGCTAGAGTCCAACGAAGGGACATCTCGCATCACGACCGCAAAACTTGCCAAGCAAGTCGGTGTGTCTGAAGCGGCACTCTATCGTCATTTTCCGAGCAAAGCACGTATGTTTGAAGGACTGATTGAGTTCATCGAAGAGTCGCTCATGTCTCGCATCAACCGCATCTTAGATGAAGAAAAAGACACCCTGACTCGCATTCGTCTGGTGCTGCAATTGATTTTGGCGTTTTCTGAGCGCAATCCAGGTTTGAGTCGCATTCTCTCTGGTCATGCTCTAATGTTTGAGAATGAACGATTACGTGAGCGAATTAATCAGCTGTATGAAAGAATTGAGACATCTCTGCGTCAAATTTTGCGCGAGCGCAAAATTCGTGAAGGCAAAAGCTTTCCTGTCGATGAGAAGATCCTCGCCGCACAGCTACTCGGTCAAGTAGAAGGCAGTTTGAACCGCTTTGTTCGTTCTGATTTTAAATACACCCCTACGTCCACCTTTGACGAGTACTGGGCGCTGCTAAAACTACAACTGCAATAACGCTAATGAAAACTGACAAAAAACCGGACTTCAGCTTATCACTGCTGCATCCCAAACACTGGGGCGTGTGGATAGGCTTTGGCCTGTTGGCACTGATCGTCAACCTGCTACCTTACGCGCTGCTATATAAACTCGGTCGTGGCCTTGGCAAATTCGCTATGCGCTTTGGCGGCAAGCGTGCACAAATCGCACGTCGTAACCTAGAGTTGGCATTTCCAGAAAAAAGCCCACAAGAGATCGACGCCTTTGTGGAAGAGAACTTCAAGAACTCTGGCATGGCGCTGATCGAAACGGGCATTACTTGGTTTTGGCCAACCTGGCGCTTCAAGCGCATTCTGGTAGAGAAAGACATCAGCGCACTTAAGCAGCACGAAGCCAACAATAAAGGCGTACTGCTGTGCTGTGTGCACGCACTTAACCTTGAGATCACCGCACGCGCTTTTGCTGTGTTAGGGCTTGCAGGATATGGCGCCTATCGTCCACACAGTAATCCTGCTTACGAGTTCATCCAGTACCGCGGCCGTACTCGCAACGGCAACAAACTGATTTATCGTACCGATTTAAAATCGATGATCCGCGTCATGCGCCAAGGTCACCGTTTGTTCTACCTTCCAGATCAAGATTATGGCCACAACAAGTCTGTATTTGTGCCTTTCTTTGCTGTAGAAGAAACCTGTACCACCACGGGTACCAGTATTTTGGCTTACACCAGTAAGTGTGCGATCGTTCCGGGTTCTGGTTTTAGAAATGCTGATGGTAAGTATGAAATCATGGCTGACATCTCCATTGAAAACGAATATCCCAAAAAAGACGAAGTCGCCGCAGCAGCACTAATGAATCACTACGTAGAGAAGATCATTTTGCGTGCGCCAGAACAATGGCTGTGGATGCACAAGCGATTCAAGTCGGTTCCTGACGAAACCAAAACTAACTCTCGCTATCTGTAACGAGTAGGCATTATGAGCAATCAAGAACATATCGATAAAAACCTCTATGATCCTCGTTTCCAGTGGGCATTTTTACACCCAAAACACTGGGGCACTTGGCTTGGCATCCTACTGGCTGTATTCCTAGCCTTTGTTCCCGCTAAGCCTCGCGATCGTTTCGCGCGCTATATTTCTGGGATCATTGTCGGTAAAAATGGTCGCGTCGTCAGACGTACTCGCCTAAATCTAGAAAAGTGCTTTCCGGAGAAGTCAGAGCAAGAGATCCAACACATCGTTGAAGAGACCTTTGCCAAGGCAGGTCAATACCTACTGGGTTACTCTGAGTTTTTAGTGCGCTCAACCAAACACAACCAAAATCGCGGTGTGATGATTGGTGAAGAAAACCTAATGCCGCTGCTAGATGCTGGCGAAAATGTCATCATCTTGGCGCCGCACGCGTGGGCAGTGGACTACCCTGCGGTCATGCTAGCGGCTCAAGGCCACAAAGTGGCGACCATCATGAAGCCACAAAACAACCCCATCGGTGATTGGCTGATGCACGTCCAGCGCATGCAGTATGGTGGGCGCATCTTTGCTCGCAGCGCCGGCGTGAAGCCGTTTGTTCGCTCTATCAAGGATGGTTACATCGGGTACTGGCTGCCGGATGAAGATCACGGCCCACAAAACTCCGTGTTTGTGCCCTTCTTTGCTGCAGAAAAAGCAACCCTAAAAGGGTTTGGCAAAATGTCTCGCCTGTCTCGTGCCAAAGTCGTGCCCGTGCTGCCTGCCTACAATGATCAAACCAGCAAGTACGAAGTACACATTCTGCCAGCCATCGACAACTTCCCGACTGGAGATGAAGAACAAGACGCTCGCGCGATGAACGCCGCAATTGAAGAGCTGTTGCGTGACAAGCCTGAGCAGTACATGTGGAACTTATATCTGCTAGAAACTCAGCGCGATGGTAAACGTATTTACGACAACATCTAGCGCTGGTTGAGTGTTATCGTCCGTTATCCCAAGAGGGATAACAACCATGAAAAAATCGCTTGCCTCGGCAAGCGCTTTTTTATTCTCAACCACTCAGTACCACTACTTCTGGCACACATCGCAAAAGAAGGTGTTTCGCTGACCTATCTTCATCTCTTTGATCGGCTCGCCGCAGCTATGGCAAGGTTGTTTAGCTCGCCCATATACGTGTAGCTCCTGGGCAAAATAGCCTGGCTTACCGTCCGTTTGCGAAAAATCTTTTAGCGTAGTTCCACCTTGAGCAATAGCTTGTGCTAGCACCTGCTTGATTTCCGTCACCAGAGTTTGCCATTGATTCAGCGTCACTTTATAAGTCGGTGTTGTCGGAAGAATGCCAGCACTAAAAAGTGACTCACAAGCGTAGATGTTCCCCACCCCGACCACGTTAGCGTTATTCATAATGAAGGTTTTAATTGCGACCCGTTTATTCTTCGCGCGCGAGAGCATCCATTCCGCATTGAACTCGTCCGTAAGAGGTTCTGGGCCACAGTTATCCAAAAGCTCATGGGACTCACCTGGAGCGCACCACAACCAAGCCCCAAAGCGGCGTGGGTCGTTGTAACGCATGACCTTACCGTTACTAAGCACCAAGTCAACATGGTCATGCTTTTCAGCTGGCGGCGGGTTTTCCAGTACACGCAGACTGCCCGACATCCCCAAGTGGACAATGGCAGTGCCTTTCGGCGTGTCTAACAACAAATACTTAGCTCGTCTGCGTATTGCGGTTATGGGCTCACCATGTAAACCGTGGATTTCTTCAGGGATCCACCAGCGCAACTGACGCTGGCGCACGATGATCTCTTGAATGGTTTGTTCTAATAAATGCGGGCTAATCCCAAGGCGAGAAACTTCAACTTCTGGTAATTCTGGCATGATGTCTACGCTTAACTGGTCATTGACTGAGTGGACAATAAATAGATGCGGTTATCTCGCACCCTGTGGCAGTAGTTCACTACCTTCAAAGCTTACCGCTACCCATAGGCCATCGTAGGTGTTGAGCAGCCAAAACTGCTCCAACGGGTAAGCGGTAATACGCTGCGGCTCTTCAACCTCGTGATACCAAACCTCGATCGTCATCGGATGCTCAAACGCAGGCTTAAGCTTCTGATAGGTGTCATCATCAACGGGCGTGCCCTGCATCACTTTCCAGCGTGATACGACGCCTTCAGCATCTTGATTCCATTTATTAGGAATCGCGCGCCAGGTATCACCCTGCAGGTAAAACTGGATACCAGCGTAGTTGATTTCTATTGGATCAGCACTTGGATCAAGCACCAAACCTTCACTCGCCTGTGCTGCAGGCTCCAGCATATATTGCTTGATCAGAGTCGGCGCGGCCATCATCAGCATAAAAAAAGCAATGCCAATGATAAGCACATTGTTCCAGCTTCGTCGTGAAAGCTTGATGCGGTTAAATATCATTAGTTCAGCTTGTTACGGTCGTCATCGTCTTTACGTTCAAACTCACCTTCAAAGGTGTTGCCATCGCGCTGATGGTCGCGATGGGAATCAAACGGTCCTTGCTGGAAGTCACCTTGATGGAAACCGCCTTGATGGAATCCTCCAGAAACGCTCTTCACTACCACTTTACTCATAAGATATTTGGCAATAGCCGCGCGCGGTGCTGGCAGCAATACCAGCATACCCATCGCATCCGTCATAAAGCCCGGGGTAAGGAGCAGCACACCTGAGACCGCCAACATAACCCCTTCAACAATTTGTTGCGCTGGCATTTCACCTTGCTGCAGCTTCGACTGCACTGACATCAGGGTTTGCAAGCCTTGACTACGCACTAGTGAGGCTCCCACTACCGCCGTCAATAGCACTAGGCCTATAGTAGGCCATAAGCCCAAAAAGCCGCCGACTTGGATAAATAGCCCAATCTCAATGATTGGAACAAAAATAAATAGCAATAACAGTATCGGAAACACACGCTCCTCCTTGGTTTGCTGTCAGTTTACGCCTACCCTTTACTAAACCACAAATAAATTACTCGGATTCAACCGCTAAGCGCACAAAATGAGTTTTTCAAAATATAAATCGACTCAGTTAATGATGCGAATTTTATGAGGGAAATCTCATCTCACGAGGACTTTGCTAGCCTTTGCAATAATTAAGTGAAAAAGGTGATCTGGCTACTATTTTTATGTGCCACTTTGAGTAATATGTACCCCATAAGTCAGGACGTAATAACTAGCCAATTATTCTGGCGAATGGATTCTTAAAACAGATTTGGCAAAATAACTGTCATTAACGCAGAATTATTCTCTAAGGATCCAAAATATGGCGACAACTATTCTTGAGCAAACAGTTGCGACTCAAGCCACTCGTATTGAAGAAGATCTATTAGGCCAACGTCATGTCCCGGCCGATGCTTACTACGGCATCCACACGCTACGCGCTATCGAAAACTTTAATATCTCCAATGTGACCATTTCTGATGTACCCGATTTTGTTCGCGGTATGGTCATGACCAAGAAAGCCGCTGCGCTCGCCAACAAAGAGCTTGGCGTGATTCCAAAAGACATCGCTCAATTTATTATCCAAGCTTGTGACGTGATCCTTGAAACAGGCAAGTGTATGGATCAGTTTCCATCGGATGTGTTCCAAGGCGGTGCCGGCACTTCTGTGAACATGAACACCAACGAAGTGATCGCTAACGTGGCACTGGAACTGATGGGCAAAGAGAAAGGCCAATATGAGTTCATTAACCCAAATGACCATGTTAACAAGAGCCAATCAACAAACTGTGCTTACCCGACAGGTTTTCGTATCGCGGTCTACAACAGCGTACAAAAGCTCATCGATGCGATTGAATATCTAAAAGGTTCGTTCGAAGCGAAGAGCCAAGAGTTCTCTACTATTTTGAAAATGGGTCGTACTCAGCTTCAAGATGCGGTACCAATGACAGTTGGCCAAGAGTTCCACGCCTGGGCGGTAACGCTGAACGAAGAGATTCGTGCTCTTGAGTACACGTCAAAGCTATTACTAGAAGTGAATATCGGCGCAACAGCCATCGGTACTGGCCTAAACGCAGCTCAAGGCTACCAAGAGCTTGCCGTTAAACACCTATCTGAAGTGACAGGTCTTGAGTGTGTACCAGCAGAAGACCTTATCGAAGCGACCTCTGACTGCGGCGCATATGTAATGACTCACGGTGCACTTAAGCGTCTGGCGGTGAAACTGTCTAAGATTTGTAATGACTTACGTCTGCTTTCTTCTGGTCCTCGCGCGGGCCTTAACGAGCTTAATCTGCCTGAACTGCAAGCTGGCTCTTCTATCATGCCAGCGAAGGTGAACCCAGTGGTTCCTGAAGTGGTGAACCAAGTGTGCTTTAAAGTGCTTGGTAACGACAACACCGTCTCCTTCGCAGCAGAAGGTGGCCAGCTTCAGCTTAACGTTATGGAGCCAGTCATTGCACAAAGCATGTTTGAATCTCTGGATATCCTGAAAAATGCGTGCATCAACCTGCGCGACAAGTGCATTGATGGCATTAGCGTTAATAAAGAAGTGTGTGAAAGCTACGTTTACAACTCAATTGGTATCGTCACTTATCTCAACCCTTACATCGGTCATCATGAAGGCGACATCGTAGGTAAGATCTGTGCAGAGACCGGTAAGAGCGTAAAAGAGGTAGTACTTGAGCGCGGCCTTCTATCTGAAGAAGAGCTAGATGACATTTTCTCAGTAGACAATCTGATGAAACCTCAGTATAAAGCCAAACGCTACGAGTAATGACGCCTAAAGGCTCCCCCAGTATGGGGGGGCCTTTTTAGTACCTATTTCTCATTGGTAAAACTTATTCCCTAATATTATCTACAACGTCCGCTTGTCATCGTATTTGATAACGGACACTCGAAACAAGGATTGACTATGGTTGCTATAGAGCTTGCCGTCGTACTGCTGTTTATTTATTTAGGCGCACGTATTGGCGGTATTGGAATCGGTCTGGCTGGCGGTGCTGGTGTCATTGCCCTCTCACTGGTACTCGGTGTACCAACAAGCCAAGCTTACATCCCGGTGGATGTGATCTTAATTATTATGTCGGTAATCACTGCGATTGCTGCGATGCAAGTAGCTGGTGGTATGGACTGGCTGGTGCAAATTGCTGAAGACTTCCTTCGCAAACATCCAGAAAGAATCACCTTTTATGCTCCCATTGTAACTTTCTTGATGACACTTATGGCGGGTACGGGTCACACCGCGTTCTCAACGCTACCGGTTATCGCTGAAGTGGCGAAAGGCCAAGGGGTTCGTCCATCACGTCCACTGTCGATTGCCGTTGTTGCTTCTCAAATCGCGATCACGGCTTCTCCTATCTCTGCCGCGGTTGTTGCTTTTGCGGCAATGCTAGCGCCAATGGGGGTCGATTATCTAACACTGCTTGCTGTGTGTATTCCAACCACTTTTATCGCCTGTATGGTTGGTGCCTTTGTCGCTAACTTCATGGGCAGCGAGCTAAAAGACGACCCTGTGTACCAAGAGCGTTTAGCTCAAGGTCTTATCAAGCTAAGTGACGCGAAAGAGCGCAACATTCTGCCGACAGCAAAAACGGCGACCTACATTTTCTTAGGCGCGATTGCGTTTGTGGTCTGCTACGCAGCGGCGATTTCTGGCTCTATCGGCCTGATTGAAGATCCTGCGCTTGGCCGTAACGAGGCAATCATGACCGTAATGTTGGCAGCAGCGGCAGCGATCACGCTCGTGACCAAAATCGATGCATCTAAAATTCCGTCTGCGGCTACGTTCCGCTCAGGTATGACGGCGTGTGTCTGCGTACTTGGCGTAGCATGGCTTGGCTCAACGTTTGTGAACGCGCACGTTGACGGCATTAAAGAGCTAGCGGGCGCGCTACTGGAAGACTACCCATGGATGCTAGCGATGGTTCTGTTCTTTGCCTCAATGCTGCTTTACTCACAAGGTGCAACAACCGTTGCTCTAATGCCAGCAGCGCTAGCAATTGGTGTAGCGCCACTAACAGCGGTTGCTTCATTTGCTGCAGTCAGTGCTCTGTTTGTGCTGCCAACCTACCCAACCCTGCTTGCTGCGGTTGAAATGGATGACACTGGCTCAACACGCATCGGCAGCTATGTGTTCAACCACCCGTTCTTTATTCCGGGTGTGACCACTATCGCAACAGCCGTTGCGCTTGGTTTTGCATTTGGCGGTCTACTGATCGGCTAATCGCCAGCAAATGGATTGCAAAAAGAATTGAGAGCTGCGTTGTATCGCGGCTCTTTTTTTATCTTCGATGAAACATTTCTCGCTATCTTCCTGTCTTAACATCATATAACCTCATTATATTGTTAAACCTTGGTTGCATAGCGTTCATGACTCGACTACTTTCTCAATTTTTGCTGCTTTCCCTAACCACATTGGCGTTGCCTAGCTGGGCTCTATTTGGAGACAGCAACAACGGTAATGCCTTTGCCCCTAGTGGCACGAATACCTTTGTTCCCGTTGATCAAGCATTTCCAATGAACGCCTATCAGCAGGGCGATCGAGTCTATATTGACTGGCAAGTCAAACCTGACTATTACCTCTATCAAGATCGATTAAACTTCAGTGGTGAAAATGTCTCCCTGGGTAATATTGAGCTGCAACAAGGTGAACCGTACACTGATGAGTTTTTTGGGGATGTGACGATTTACACTCAGCCGCTGTTTGTTGAAGTGCCATTAAGCCAATATCAAGCCGGCGCGAAACTAATTGTGCAATATCAAGGCTGCGCCAAAGCAGGGTTTTGCTACCCACCAGAAACGCGCGTTATCGACATTACGCCATTTAGCTTTAATGCCGTTTCCGATACCGCTACTGACGCCCAACCGGCAGCGACAACTGCCGCAGACAACAGCAAACCTGCTACGGCACCACAGTCAACAACGACTGGCACAGCGCCCTCTAGCAGCAATAACGACTTAACCGACAAACTCGCGCAAAACTGGTGGACGCCGGCACTATTTTTACTGCTCGGTATTGGCCTCGCTTTCACGCCTTGTGTATTACCAATGTATCCGATCCTTACTAGTATCGTACTGGGCGGCGGTAAGCGCAGTCATAAACAAGCGCTGCTGTTATCTATGGTCTATGTGCAAGGCATGGCGCTTACCTACACCTTGCTTGGCCTTGTCGTGGCTTCAGCGGGGATGCAATTTCAAGCCGCGATGCAGCACCCATATGTGCTTATTGGCTTGAGTGTCCTGTTTGTAGCACTGGCACTGTCAATGTTTGGACTCTATACCATACAGCTACCAAGCAGCGTACAAACTTGGCTCAATAACCTCAGCAATCAACAAAAAGGTGGCAACCTGTTAGGCGTATTTGCCATGGGGGCGATATCTGGCCTAGTGTGCTCGCCTTGTACGACAGCTCCATTATCCGGCGCCCTGCTGTACGTGGCACAAAGTGGCGACTTGCTGACTGGCGGTGTAGCGCTGTATGCGTTGGCGCTTGGTATGGGTATCCCATTGATTGCCGCTGCGGTCTTTGGCAACAAGCTACTACCAAAAGCGGGAAATTGGATGGAACGAGTAAAAATCCTGTTTGGATTTGTACTACTCGCAGCGCCTATTTTCTTACTTGAGCGTTTACTGCCAGAATTTTGGAGTAGCGTACTATGGTCTGGGTTGGGTATTGCTGCCTTTAGCTGGCTGTATCATCAAAAAAATGCACTACCATTTGGTGGCTGGAAGCAAAGCTGTGTGGGGATCATTGCGATTTTAGGTCTGTTCGCTTCAGCGCAGCCACTACTCAATCACTGGCTTGGTGCACCTGCCAGTAACGAGTCAGAGATCAGCGTTAGCTTTACTCGAGTTAATAACCTTGCCGAGCTTAATGCAGAACTAAACAAAGCCAAACTTGCCGGTAAACCAGTAATGCTCGATTTCTATGCCGATTGGTGTGTCGCGTGTAAAGAGTTCGAAAAGTACACCTTCCATGATGTCAATGTCGAACCAGTGCTGGCTAACTTTGTCTTGCTGCAAGCGGATGTCACGCGCAATCAAGTACAGGATATAGAAATGCTCAAAGCAATGGATGTGCTGGGCTTGCCGACTATTGAGTTTTGGGATGCCAATGGTACGGAGCTTCCAAGTGCGCGTTTAACCGGTTTTGTTGGCGCTGAAGATTTTCTAGAGCATTTAAACCAATACGCCCTACTCAGTGAATAACCGATAAGGTTTTGCGTCCGCGTTCAGTAAAAAGTCGATTCTGCTCAGAGTTTTGTATTGATTCATTTGTCCAAACTCGACGCAGAATCAATAATGACGTTAACACTTTTGCAAAATAATTGAGACGCTATGGAACCGAGCTATACCATCATTATTGCTGATGATCATCCACTGTTTAGGAACGCGCTGTTTCAGTCTGTTCACATGGCGATCAGTGGTGCAAACCTGCTGGAAGCGGACTCCTTGGAATCTTTGCTTAGTCTTCTTGAGAAAAGCGAAGAGCCGGATCTGATATTGCTCGACCTTAAAATGCCGGGGGCCAATGGCATGTCCGGTCTTATCCATCTGCGTGCTGATTATCCTGATATTCCTATTGTGGTTATTTCCGCCAGTGAAGAGCCAAGTATCGTGTCACAGGTCAAGATGCATGGTGCGTTTGGTTTTATTCCAAAATCCAGTGATATGCGCGCCCTTATTGGCGCCCTAAACAAAGTGCTTGAAGGCGAAGCTTATTTCCCCGCAGAACTACTCATTGATAACAGCGAAAGCAATGACCTAGCGGAGAAAATCTCAACGCTGACACCACAGCAATACAAGGTGCTCGGCATGCTCTCCGACGGCCTTCTCAATAAACAAATTGCTTATGATCTCAATGTGTCAGAAGCGACCATCAAAGCGCACATGACCGCGATATTTAGAAAGCTAGGCGTTAAAAACCGAACCCAAGCCGTGATCCTATTACAACAAATGGAATCAGAAGGTTAGCTTTAAATTCACCGACAGTTTATGCCCCAGCTGCTATTATGTAACTGGGCATGAATAGGTTTATTAAAACATTGATACCAGCCACAATACGTTAAATAATAGCGCCGCCAGTTGTTACCGCCTTGGTTATCAATATTAACAGTGAGGCTATCCGTCACTGGTTCATGTTATCCCTCTGTTTCACCAAACTCTGGGAGGTTCGCTTTGCTCAGTATTCTCGTTACTCAATTCGTCGTGCTTTGGGCTGTCATTGATCCTATTGGCTCGGTCCCCGTTTATCTTTCTCAAACCCAGCACCTTGACGTTAAACATCGTCGTATCGTCGCTCTAAAAGCGATCGCGATAGCCTTTGGTGTGTTGCTGTTTTTCCTTGTCGCCGGTCAGTTACTGCTTGAAGCGATGCAGATCCCTCTACCTGCATTCCAAGCCGCGGGCGGATTGGTTCTTCTACTTTTCGCACTGACAATGATATTTGGTGAAAGCAAACCAGAAGAAGAAACCAAACTGAGCCAAGAAGTAAGCCGAGATCAACTCGCCGATCTCGCCGTCTATCCACTGGCGATCCCATCTATTGCTTCGCCGGGTGCCATGATGGCTATTGTGCTTCTCACTGACAATCATCGACACTCTATTATGGATCAGGGACTCACAGCGCTAGTAATGCTTGCCGTGCTCCTGATCACTTTGCTACTTCTGCTCGGCGCTACCACGATTCAGAAGTGGATCGGCAATGTAGGTGCCGCCATCATCAGCCGAGTGATGGGATTGATCCTCGCTGCGGTTGCCGTGAGCAACTTATTGCAAGGTATCAAAGACTTTTATATCTAAATTTATCGATAGACGTTAGACCTTTGGCTAATTTAACATCAGATTAACATCACAGTTTTATTCCCCCTTAAACTTAAGCGCTTGTTTTTATGGCGCTTTTCTTATTCTTGCAGTCGACTAAAGTTGCACTGAGTTCTTGTCATCAGCCTGCTACCTTAATAAACGTAACAATACGTTAACGCAAACATGACAAAGGAGAAGGCCATGGCGTTCGAATCATCAGAACAAGCTCAAGCCTATTGGAAGGAAAATCTAGGAATCATGGGTTCCCTACTCGCTGTATGGTTTATTGTCTCATACGGCGCGGGAATTCTATTTGTTGACGCGCTTAATGCCATCCAGTTTGGAGGGTTCAAATTGGGCTTCTGGTTCGCACAGCAAGGATCGATATACACCTTTGTTGCGCTGATTTTCGTCTACGTCGCTCGCATGAACGCGCTCGACAAAAAGTACAATGTACAAGAAGACTAAGAGGCGCAAACAATGGATATTCAAACTTGGACGTTTATTCTGGTCGGTATCACCTTTGCGTTGTATATCGGTATCGCAATCTGGGCTCGCGCTGGTTCTACTAGTGAGTTTTATGTCGCAGGCGGCGGCGTACACCCGGTAGCAAACGGTATGGCGACCGCAGCAGACTGGATGTCGGCAGCGTCGTTTATTTCGATGGCAGGTATCATCTCATTCATCGGTTACGATGGTGCGGTATACTTAATGGGTTGGACTGGCGGTTACGTACTCCTTGCACTTTGCTTAGCCCCTTATTTACGTAAGTTCGGTAAGTTCACCGTGCCAGATTTCATTGGCGATCGTTACTACTCTAAGACAGCACGTATGGTTGCGGTATTCTGTGCCATTTTTGTCTCGTTCACTTATGTGGCCGGTCAGATGCGTGGTGTAGGCGTGGTATTCTCTCGCTTCCTAGAAGTCGATATTAACCTTGGTATCGTCATCGGTATGGCCATTGTATTCTTCTACGCGGTTATGGGTGGTATGAAAGGGATTACCTACACTCAGGTAGCGCAATACTGTGTTCTTATCTTCGCTTTCCTAGTACCCGCTGTATTTACATCTCTGATGATGACAGGCTCAGTCTTCCCACAAGTTGGCTTTGGTTCTACCGTTACCGGTTCAGAAACTTACCTGCTTGATAAACTTGATGGGCTCACTGAGGAATTAGGTTTCACCGCCTATACCGATGGGTCGAAGAGTATGGTTGACGTGTTCTTTATCTGTGCAGCACTGATGGTAGGTACAGCCGGCCTTCCGCACGTAATCATTCGCTTCTTCACCGTTCCACGCGTAAAAGATGCACGCATCTCAGCAGGTTGGGCACTGGTCTTTATCTCTCTACTTTACACAACTGCTCCAGCAGTAGCTGCGTTTGCTCGCGTTAACATGATTGACACCATTAATGGTCCAGACATGAAAGGCGTTCAAGCGACAGAAGCACCAAGCTGGTATAAGAACTGGGAAAGCACAGGTCTTGTTGGCTGGGAAGATAAGAACGGCGATGGTCGTATGTTCTACTCAGGTGACGAACGTAACGAAATGAAGATCAACCGCGATATCATCGTACTGGCTTCACCGGAGCTGGCTCAACTTCCAAACTGGGTAGTGGCACTACTTGCAGCGGGTGGTTTGGCAGCGGCACTATCAACGGCAGCGGGTCTATTATTGGTTATCTCGACGGCGGTCTCCCATGACCTGCTTAAGAAAGGCTTTAAACCCGATATGACGGACAAACAGGAGCTCATGTATGCACGGATAGGCGCGGCAGCGGCGGTTATCGGTGCGGGTTACCTAGGTATTAACCCACCAGGCTTCGTGGCTCAGGTTGTTGCCTTCGCCTTCGGTCTGGCTGCTGCATCCTTCTTCCCAGCGATTATCTTGGGCATCTTCTACAAGAAGATGAACAAAGAAGGCGCTATCGCCGGTATGCTTTCAGGTATTCTGTTCACAGCGGCTTACATCATCTACTTCAAGTTTGTAAACCCTGCGGCAAATACACCGGACAACTGGCTATTTGGTATCAGCCCAGAGGGCATCGGTACACTAGGTATGTGTCTAAACTTCACAGTTTCTATTGTGGTTAACAAGTTTACGGCTGAAGTACCACAAGACGTGCAAGAAATGGTTGAGTCTATTCGCTACCCGAAAGGTGCTGGCGCGGCACACGACCACTAATATTGCCAATACTTAATATTGCCAATACTTAAATAGAAAAAGCCGCTGCATATGCAGCGGCTTTGTTTCGTGCTAGCGAAAATAAAAATTAGTCGTAACGTGCAAAACGATACTCAACATCGACAAAGCCTTGGTACATTGGTGCGCCGTCAGTAGAAGCAACCGTCTTAACTTTCACATCAGCGTCGTAAATTTCTACACTGTTATGCTTCAAGCTCTTGTGCGGTGTACGCAAAATGTACACGAGCTCATGAGATGGAGTGCTAGACAGCGTCTCCATGATTTGATTGCCTTCAGCAATGGCTTCCGCTTCTGTCGCGTATACAGCTGTGTGTACACCGCCGTTACCGTAAATGTTATCAAACTGCGCGTACGATACCGCTGGAACCATCGCGAATACTGCTGCAAGAGATAATAGTTTTTTCATAATGACACCTCATAAATAGCACCCTAAAGTGCTTAACAATCAGGTGAACGCACCACAACCTAACGCTCAACCAACTCCTTCGTTACTACGAAGACCTACCTAAAAAGAATTAAAAGCAATAAAAACAAAACCAAAAATCATAATGATTTTTATTCTAGTTAAATACCGCATTTCGTCGCATTTACTACTTCACTGATACTCAATACGACCCGACATAGGTCACATAAATTTCAAAAAAAATGTCGACTTAAGTACTAGAACCCTAAAAACCTATGGTTAACAAACACCTAAATACGCCAAATTAATTGATTTAAGTCTCAATAAAAATGTAACGATATGAAACTCGCTTTCCTTATGAATAAGAATAGTTGGAAATTCGTAAAGCGTCTGTCAAGTAAGGTAAAGATACTGTGACATTACGTAAAGACATCAGAGGCGCAGCAGTTATCACCACGAGCAATAAACATGGCAATAAAGGCACACCTCTTGAGTGCAGAAGGGTTATGATTGATTGAGAATCGCACGCAGCTTGAGCGGCTTAACAGGTTTAGCAATGAAGGCAAAGCCATTAGACTTGATGCCTTCAAGCATGGACTCGGTGCGATCAGCACTGATGATCACCCCTTTAAATGAGTCACCTACCCGCAATCTAAACTGTTGAAGCACTTCCAGTCCTGTACGACCATTATCAAGTCTGTAATCCGAGAGAATCACGTCTGGCTCCCAGCCTTGGTCTAGGTGCTTAAGACTGCCAACCAAATCAAGCGCGGTACGCACATCACAGCCCCAACGAGCCAGTAAGGTTTCCATTCCAACTAGAATATCTGGCTCATTATCGACGCAAAGCACTTTCAGATGCTTCAGTCCGGCATCACTGGTTGCTGTCACTTTCACCGGCTCCGCTGCGACTTCGCTTGCTAGGTCGAGCGTAATCGAAAATACACTGCCGCGATCTGGCCACGAGCGCATAGAGATTTGATGATTGAGCACACGGGCGATCCCTCGAGAGATTGCGAGGCCAAGCCCCAACCCTCGGTCAGCTCGCGCTTGATCAACACGGGTGAACTCATTAAAGATCTCTTTTTGCTTGTCTTCCGGAATACCAATGCCGTCATCCCATACATCGATCCGCACCCGACCATTGATACGCCTTGCACCAAGCAACACTTTGCCCTCAGGGTTGTAACGAAATGCATTGGTCAAAAAGTTCTGCAATACACGGCGCAGCAACTTAGGATCGGATTTAACGATAAGCGAGCTAGAAACCACGGAAAAATCTATCTGCTTGCCTTTCGAGATAGCACTGAACTCCGCTTGTAGCGTCTCAAATACCTCAGAGAGATGGAAGCCACGAACGTTGGTCTGCAGCTTACCTGATTCCAAGCGTGAGATATCGAGCAGATCGCCAATGAGCTCTTCCGCGGCACCAAGGGCACTTTCAATATGGCCTGATAGTTTTCGCCCTTCCTCATCCTTGCTGACTTCTGACAATGAGGAAGCAAACAAGCGAGCAGCGTTGAGTGGCTGCATCAAATCATGGCTCACCGCAGCCAAAAAGCGCATTTTCGATTGTGATTCCGACTCCGAACGACGCGTTGCCAATACCAAACGTTGGTTAAGCTGCTCAAGCTCATGTGTTCGCTCCACTACACGCTCTTCCAACCGTTCATTGGCATCACGTAACGCCGTTTCTGCCTCTCTAAACACGGTAATGTCAGTAAAACTCATCACAAAACCGCCACCAGGCATTGGGTTGCCTTGCACTTCAATCACACTGCCATCCGCTCGAACGCGCGATGAGGTATGCGGGGATCCTTGTTCAAGGTAAAAGATACGCTTTCGTACGTGTTCATTCGGGTCGCCCGGACCACATAGACCTTGTTCAGCGTTGTGACGAATCACATCCGCAATGGGTCGCCCAACTTGGATAAGTCCAGAAGGAAAGCTAAACAACTCCAAATATCGACGGTTCCAAGCCACCAGTCGCAGTTGTTTATCCACTACGGCAATGCCTTGACCAATATGCTCAATCGCTCCCTGTAGTAGGCCACGGCTAAAGTGGTAAAGCTCCGAGGCCTCATCGACAATGGTCGCCACTTCTTCCAGCTGCATATTGCGCCCCTGCAGCGCCGAAGTCAGTACCAACTTCGCGGACGATGCACCAAAGACCCCAGCGAGGACACGCTCGGTATGCCTGATAAGCTCAGCAGAGGCTTGCTGGTTCGGCAGTGGCTGATTGTCTTGCTGTTTCCAGTAATGTCTAAATGCGCTGCGCACCCGCGTGCGGCCTACAAAACGTGAGGCAAGCATTTCCAGCTCAGCCACCGTAACTCGACTTTGATACAGGCTGAGGTTTTCACTTTCAGGTAGCGGTGTACCCACAAATGACGCCGACTGCAGACGCTCGGTCAGACTAGAACGCGTCGCCAGTGAAATAACCACAAAACAAAGCGCGTTCAATACCACAGAGATCAGCATTCCCCAGTCGGAACTCGCTATACCCCAGGAAATCAGCATTTCAGGCGGGGTGATGATACGCAGTAGTAAGTTGGTACTCGCATCTCCCGCTAGAAGGCCGGTTTCACTCATCAAGGTGATTAACCAAATGGCGAAACCGACAAACAGCCCCACATAAACGCCCTTGCGATTACCTGAGCGCCAATACATACCGCCAATCAACGCTGGTGCGAACTGGGTGATCGCAGAAAAAGAGAGAAAACCAATCGCGGACAACGAGTGAATGGTATCTAGCGCCTGATAAAATAGCCAGGCACCAAACAACAGCACACAGATCAGGGCACGACGAATGATTAACAGCAGCCCAGATAGATGTCGATGAGAACGATGTGCCAGCTTGATACGGCGCAGTAGCAATGGCATCACTAGGTCATTGGACATCATGATGGCCAGAGCAATAGTCGACACAATCACCATGCCACTCGCCGCCGAAGTGCCCCCCAAAAACGCCAGCAAAGCAATGTGGTTCGCTTCAGCAAACTTGGGAATACTAATCACGAACGTATCCGGTGACGTGCCCATCAAAAGACCTTGCCCCACCCAAGCAATCGGCAATACAAATAGTCCCATCAACACAAGATAAACAGGGAATAACCAACGCGCGGTATGCAAGTCCTGGGCGCGCTCATTCTCGACCACCATGGTATGAAACTGGCGCGGCAAACAGACGATCGCCATCATAGTCAAGCTGGTGTGAATCAATAAGGTGGGTATATTAGGAGATTGATAAGTACTTGAGGCAAGCTCGGTGAGCTTGATGTCAGGGCGCTCCCAAGCGAGATAGAGTATGAAGAATCCAACCACCAAAAAAGCCACCAGCTTAACAATAGACTCAAACGCCACCGCCATCATCATGCCTCGGTGATGCTCAGTGTTATCAATATGGCGAGTACCAAATAGCATGGTGAAGATCGCCAATGCACCAACAACAAACCAAGAGATGTGCTTATCTTGATACCCGAGCTCAGACGCTAAATCAGGGGCGACGACTTCAAGCCCCATGGTGATGCCGCGAAGCTGCAATGCGATATAGGGTAAGATACCCGCGACGGCGATTAAGGTCACGACAACCGCTAAGCCTTGGGATTTACCATAGCGAGCCGCGATAAAGTCGGCAATGGAGGTGATATGCTCGCGCTTGGCAATAAGGATAAGGCGAGCGATGACGCGCCAACCTAAGGTAAAAACGATGATTGGCGCGATATAAATGGGCAAGAACGCCCAAGGGTTGCTGCTGGCCTGACCAACGGTGCCGTAAAAGGTCCAAGAGGTACAGTAAACAGCAATGGATAGGCTATAAACCCAGGGACGCCAATTGGATAACCACTTTTTTTGCCTATCCCCGTACCATGCAATAAGAAATAAGATGCCCAAATAGGCTAATGACACGGGGACGACGATCCATCCTTGCATAAGTGATATCCCTTTAAAATCGTTAACTATTATTTAAAGGGTTATCACAAATTTTCTCAAACTCCGTAACTCAATTCTGTGGCTCAGGCTGAGATTTTTTCTGGATGTCTTTCACGCCATTTTTACCTGGTTCAACTTTGATAAACAGCGCCAATACACCCATAGCCGCCATACCCCAGAACACATTCGCGCCCCAATTCTCATAACCCCAGCCACTCACAGCCATCATCAGAGCAATGAACGCACCGAGAGGGATAGCGTTATATAGCGCCTGTAATGCCACCATTTTGTTGGCTTCTGATTTCTGGATGTACTGGATCGCCGCAATATGCGCGATAGCAAACGTCACGCCATGTAAAAGCTGAATCACCACCAAGGCACCGACAGCGGTGGTTGAAGCCGTCAAACCCCAACGCACAATAACGCCCACGGAAGAAATCACAAACAGAGTACGTAGCGACCAGCCAGCAAACCATTTCTTGCTAAAAGCAAACAACATCACTTCCGATACCACACCCAAGCTCCACAGGTAACCAATGAGGCTCTCAGGGTGACCGGCTTCTTTCCAATAAATAGAGCTAAAACTGTAGTACGCGGCGTGACTGCCTTGAATCAGCGCAATCAAAACCAAAAAGCGAATGACTGACGCCTCTTTTAATAACGCGCTAAGCTTCGGTCTTGCCGCATCATCATGACTTTGCGATACCGGCATAGTCGCAGGATTACGCATCACCAGTAGCATTGAGATGACAAAGCCTGCCAAAGCCGTGTAAACAATCATGTTGGCACCGAATTGGGAAGCAAGGTAACCCACCACAGAAGAGCCTGCGATAAATGCCACCGAGCCCCAAAGGCGTGTGCGTCCATAATCAAGCATATCCCTGTTCGCATAATGATTCGCTGCCGCATCTGACAATGGAACTACAGGACCAAAGCTCAAATTGAACAGTACAGTGACTAACGCTAGCATGGCGAAACTCGGTCCTGCGGCTAGGTGAGCGGCCACAAACAGAGTACACGCCAAGGTCGCCCAGCGAAGTGCCGGCAATAGACTTTCGGCTTTGTGAATGCGCGGCGTGATAAGCAGGTTCGCCACACATCGAGTGGCAAAACCCAATCCCATTAGCAAGCCAACATCGGCAGCTGACACCCCTTGGTCTTCAAACCACAAAGCCCAAAACGGCAAATACACTCCGTAGGCAAAAAAGAAACCAAATAAATATTGGGAAACCCAAGCAAAAGGGGAAGGCGTTAACATGTCAATGATCCTTGCTACAACAGGATAGGCGGATTAAAAGTGGCGCTATTATGCAACGAGACCTTGCTCATAAAAAGGGAATTAATCGATAGCGTAAATTTCCCCCTATCCTGCGTAGCAAAGGCCTTCAGAAAGACCCCACTAACGGTGTTCGACTAAAGTCGTCTGGAGCTTGGCGACGAATTTGCCAGACTATAGCCATGATGGAAGAAAATGGAGCGCTCTGGTATGCCTGATAAATTCAATATGTCGTCACCACCTTTCGATCGACTCAGTGACAGCCAACAAACCGAACTTCGCTCTGCGCTCGATGTCGCCTACTATCGAGACAAAGACACCATCCTAAAGGCGGGTGGCAATGCCGACCACCTGTATGTCATTATCAAAGGCTCTGTCGAAGAGCGCGATAGCGAACAAAAAGAGGTCTACGCTCACTATACTTATGACGATATGTTTGATGTCAGAGCGATACTCAGTGAAACCGTCAAACATGATTACGTCGCCCTAGAAGACACGCTGGTTTACCTACTTCCTAAAAATGTATTTCTCTCGCTTTATCACAGCAACGGTCAGTTCGCCGCTTACTTCGACACCAGCCTGGCGACACGCCAACAATTGATTGAAGAGGCGCAAAAGCAGCAAAATTTAGGCGAGTTTATCCTCACCAAAGTCGATGAAGACATCTACCATCCGCCATTAATTCTGCCTGCAGACATGCCAATCGCCACGGTGACCGAAACCTTACTCAGCCAGGGCGTGGACGCTGCATTGATTGAACTATCCAACGACGACCCTCGCATCGCTAAAAATACCACGCCTTATGGCATCGTCACTCGAACTAACATGCTCCACGCCGTGGTACTCGACAAGCTAGACAGCGACACGGCGATAGGCAAGATTGCCACTTATCCTGTGCATCAAGTGGAGAAGCATGAGTTTTTATTCAACGCCATGGTGACCATGACTCGTCAACGAGTGAAACGCTTAATGGTGTGTGAAGGCAGCCAAGCGGTGGGTATGCTCGATATGACGCAGATTCTTAGTGCGTTCTCCACCCACTCTCATGTGTTATCACTCAGCATTGCCCGAGCGAACAGTGTTGAAGAATTGGCGTTAGCATCTAATCGTCAACAGCAACTGGTCGATAGCCTTGTAACCAACGGTATTCGCACCCGATTTATGATGGAGTTGGTGTCAGCCGTTAACGAACAAATCATTGAGCGTGCCTTTGAGCTTGTAGTACCACCCGCGATGCACAATCACTGCTGCTTAGTTGTGATGGGCTCTGAAGGGCGCGGAGAGCAAATTCTTAAAACTGATCAAGACAATGCCCTCATTCTCGAGCCAGGTCTGGAATGGCCAAATCAACAAAAAGTGCTTGATGAACTCAACCACACGCTCGCACGTCTTGGCTATCCACTTTGCCCTGGCAAAGTCATGGTCAGCAACTCTCACTGGGTACGCACGACTGACGCTTGGCAGCAGCGCATTGATGAGTTAGTCGCCAGTGCCAACAGCGAAAGTGTCATGGAGATTGCCATTCTCGCTGATGCAAGAGCAGTAGCCGGCAACGAAGCCTTGCTCTCACCGGTCAAGCAGCACCTGCAACAAAAAATGGAGGGCCAAGAGCTAATCTTAACCGAGTTCACTCGCCCTGCCCTTAACTTCGCAGTGCCGCTCACCCTATTTGGTAACGTAAAAAGCTCGAAGCAAGGCGTGGATCTCAAACAAGGGGGAATTTTCCCTATCGTGCATGGCGTCAGAGCATTGAGCATGGAATACGCCATTGATGCCACTAACACTTTTGATCGCATCGACCAACTGGTAGCAAAGCGAGTCCTAGAGCAAGCGACTGCTGAGAACTTATCAGAGGCTCTCAAACACCTATTTAAACTGCGCCTTCAGCAGCAACTCTCCCACCATGATACGAGCAACGCCATAAAATTGGATGCGCTTGAACGACCCGAGCGCGATCTACTTAGACACGGTTTGCATGTGGTGAAGAAATTCAAGCAATGGCTTGGTTACCACTATCAAATTCGCCACTAACGTAGCGAGGTGAAACATGAATATTGTCACCAGAGCCTTTTGGCACTACCGGACAAAAGGCACGCCTTACCAAGGTTTGTTCACCAAGCCCGATCCCGATGAGTTTGTCTCACTTGACTGTGAGACCACCAGCCTCGACCCGAACGTGGCCGACATTGTTACCATTGCAGCAACAAAAATCATCGACAATCGCATTATTACCAGCGCCCCATTTGAAGTGCGTCTGTCAGCGCCAAAGACCCTCGATGAAGATTCCATCAAAATTCATCATATTCGCCATGACGATCTCAAGCACGGCATCAGCGAGAAGCAAGCGATCAAGGCGCTGCTGCAGTTTATTGGTAATCGCCCTCTCGTTGGCTACCACATCCGCTACGACAAAAAGATCCTCGATCGCGCCTGTAAAAAGCACTTGGGGTTCCCATTGCCAAACGCCTTGGTTGAGGTCAGTCAGATCTACAACGATCAGCTGCTGAAACTGCTGCCCAATGGCTACTTTGACTTAAGCCTAGAAGCCATCTGCCGTCATTTACAGATCCCCAACTATCACAAACACGACGCATTAGAAGATGCTAAAGCGGCCGCCATGGTGTACCTAAAACTGACCCGTGGCACATTACCGCCATTTCGACCTCAGAACTAAATTCGCAAGAACTGCGACCAAGATCTCATTACACCACCAGCCTAAGCCATTAATTTAGTTCGATTTTTATTCAGTACGCCTAAAGTCTAATTGCTCATTGCCGCGAACTAGTCGAGAGTTAATACACGATCTAGTTCAGCCCTAGCCCGCTAAGCTCAATTCAAAGGAGAGAAGCAATGAGTGAAGTTCATGTCTATCCGGTAAAAGAAAACATTAAAACTAACACCCACGCGGATAACGACACTTATCTATCCATGTATCAACAGTCTGTCTCGGACCCAGAAGGATTCTGGGGCGAACACGGCAAAATCGTTGACTGGATTAAACCATTCACTAAGGTCAAGCAAACTTCTTTTGACACTGGCCACGTCGACATTCGCTGGTTTGAAGACGGCACCCTAAACGTCTCTGCCAACTGTATTGACCGCCACCTCGCAGAGCGCGGCGACGACGTTGCCATTATTTGGGAAGGCGATGATCCAGCAGACGACAAGACGCTAACCTTTAACGAACTGCACAAAGAAGTGTGTAAGTTCTCCAATGCGCTTAAGGCTCAAGGCGTAAACAAAGGCGATGTGGTTTGTCTTTACATGCCAATGGTGCCAGAAGCGGCAGTGGCAATGCTCGCGTGTACCCGTATTGGCGCGGTACATACTGTGGTATTTGGCGGCTTCTCTCCTGAAGCACTGTCTGGCCGTATTATCGATTCCGACGCTAAGGTCGTTATCACTGCAGATGAAGGCGTTCGCGGCGGCCGTGCGGTACCGCTGAAAAAGAATGTCGATGAAGCACTGACTAACCCAGAAGTAAAAACCATCTCTAAAGTCATGGTGCTTAAGCGCACTGGTGGCGATGTGGCTTGGCATGAACATCGTGATGTGTGGTGGCATGAAGCGACAGCAAATGCCTCTGAAGTCTGTCCACCAGAAGAGATGAACGCAGAAGATCCTCTATTCATCCTTTATACCTCAGGCTCTACAGGTAAGCCAAAAGGCGTAATGCACACCACCGGCGGTTACTTGGTTTATGCGACCATGACCTTTAAGTACGTGTTTGATTACCAACCAGGGGAAACATTCTGGTGTACCGCGGATGTAGGTTGGATCACTGGCCACACTTATCTCATCTATGGACCGCTTGCCAATGGCGCTAAAACCATCTTGTTTGAAGGCGTGCCAAACTACCCAAGTACTAGCCGTATGAGCGAAGTGGTCGATAAGCACCAAGTGAATATTCTTTACACTGCACCGACGGCCATCCGCGCGTTAATGGCGAAAGGCGACGAAGCGGTTAAAGGCACAACTCGCGACAGCCTACGCATCATGGGCTCAGTTGGCGAACCTATCAACCCAGAAGCTTGGGAATGGTATTACAAAACTATCGGTAATGAGCAATCACCTATCGTTGACACCTGGTGGCAGACAGAAACAGGCGGTATCTTGATTACTCCACTTCCGGGAGCCACAGAGCTCAAACCAGGTTCGGCAACTCGCCCATTCTTCGGTGTACAACCAGCACTGGTCGATAACATGGGTAACATTGTCGATGGTGCGACCGAAGGTAACCTCGTCATTCTTGACTCTTGGCCAGGACAAATGCGCACCGTTTATGGTGACCATGATCGCTTTGAGCAGACCTACTTCTCGACCTTTAGAGGTATGTACTTTACTGGTGACGGTGCCCGCCGTGATGAAGATGGCTACTACTGGATAACAGGTCGCGTTGATGATGTACTGAATGTTTCTGGTCACCGTATGGGTACCGCTGAGATTGAGTCGGCATTGGTTGCGTTCGATAAGATTGCAGAAGCAGCTATCGTCGGTATCCCGCACGACATTAAAGGTCAGGCTATCTATGCCTACATCACACTAAACGATGGTGAGTTCCCATCTGCAGAGCTGCACAAAGAAGTGAAGGACTGGGTTCGTAAAGAAATCGGACCTATCGCAACGCCAGACGTGCTGCACTGGACCGATGCACTACCTAAGACGCGTTCAGGTAAAATCATGCGTCGTATCCTACGTAAGATCGCAACAGGTGATACTAGCAATCTGGGTGATACATCAACATTGGCTGACCCAAGCGTGGTCGACAAACTCATTGCTGAAAAAGCCGAACTCGCTTAATGACGCTTTTGACAACTTGATAACAAGCCGCCCTCAATTGGGCGGCTTTTTTGTTTCAGGTTTTTTCAGCAGCCTGTAAAAATGTGCTCTGTGCTGCAAATTTTCTGCCAGACTACAGGTGATTAGACCAGTAAATTGCTGCTAAATGTTGTGAATTAGCTATAATCTTGGTCAATTTTTAAAAATACGAGCTTAATGAGCTTCTCAGCAGCTCCTATTTTTATGTAAACTTGGGATAAACCTCGTTTATTTCACGTTAACCGAAGATGGCGACAATATGACAGCAAAGTCTCGAATTCTAGTTTTAAATGGCCCAAATCTTAACCTTTTAGGTGTCAGAGAGCCGGGACATTACGGCAGTGAAACACTCTCACAAATTGTTGATAACTTAGAAAAGCAAGCGGCAGAAGCCGATATCGAGCTGTCCCACCTTCAATCTAACCGTGAATATGAATTGATTGAGGCCATACACGCGGCATTTGGGAATACCGATTTTATCATCATCAACCCAGCAGCGTTTACTCATACCAGTGTGGCATTGCGTGATGCATTACTGGGTGTCTCAATCCCGTTTATCGAAGTGCATTTATCAAACGTTCATGCCAGAGAGGCGTTTCGTCATCACTCTTATCTGTCCGATGTGGCACAAGGGGTGATTTGCGGATTAGGTCCACAAGGCTATGAATTTGCGCTTTCAGCGGCCATTAAGGCACTAAAAGCAAACTAACCAAATACTCTACGGCTTAATGCAAAGCCGTCTTACTCACAAGACGAAGAGAAAGAAACATGGATATTCGTAAAATTAAGAAGCTAATTGAACTGGTTGAAGAATCTGGCATCGCTGAGCTAGAGATTTCTGAAGGTGAAGAGTCAGTGCGCATCAGCCGCAACGGTCCTGTTGCTGCACCAGCTCCTGTTCAATACGCAGCAGCGCCAGCTCCAGTAGCAGCGCCGGCAGCAGCTCCAGCCGCGGCACCAGCTGCAGCTGAAGAAGCGGCACCAGCAGTACCAGCTGGTCACCAAGTTCTTTCTCCAATGGTAGGTAGCTTCTACCGTGCGCCAAGCCCAGACTCAAAACCATTTGTTGAAGTTGGTCAATCAGTAAACGCTGGCGACACTATCTGTATCGTTGAAGCGATGAAGATGATGAACCAGATTGAAGCAGACAAGTCTGGCGTTGTTACCGCTATCCTAGCTGAAGATGGTCAAGCAGTAGAATTCGATCAACCGCTAGTTATCATCGAATAAGCGGGGCTTTGACTATGTTAGATAAAGTCGTTATCGCAAACCGAGGTGAGATTGCACTTCGTATTTTGCGCGCTTGTAAAGAATTAGGTATCAAGACGGTCGCTGTTCACTCAACAGCAGACCGCGATCTAAAACACGTACTGCTTGCTGATGAAGCCATCTGTATTGGTCCAGCTCGTGGTATCGACAGCTACCTAAACATCCCACGCATCATCTCAGCCGCTGAAGTAACAGGTGCTGTGGCGATCCACCCAGGTTACGGTTTCTTGTCTGAGAACGCAGATTTTGCTGAGCAAGTTGAGCGTTCAGGATTCATCTTCATTGGTCCAAAAGCGGACACCATTCGCATGATGGGCGACAAAGTATCGGCTATCACAGCGATGAAGAAAGCGGGCGTACCATGCGTACCTGGTTCTGACGGCCCACTTGACGATGACGAAGCGAAGAACAAAGCGCACGCGAAGCGCATTGGCTACCCAGTTATCATCAAAGCCTCTGGTGGCGGCGGTGGTCGTGGTATGCGTGTGGTTCGCAGTGAAGCTGAGTTGGTCGAATCCATTGCCATGACACGTGCAGAAGCAAAAGCAGCCTTCAACAACGACATTGTTTACATGGAGAAATTCCTAGAAAACCCTCGTCACGTTGAAGTTCAGGTTATCGCAGACGGTCAAGGCGGCGCTATCCACCTTGGCGAACGTGACTGTTCAATGCAGCGTCGTCACCAAAAGGTTGTCGAGGAAGCACCAGCACCTGGCATCACTGAAGAGATGCGTAAGTACATCGGTGAACGTTGTACTCGTGCATGTCTAGAAATCGGTTACCGCGGCGCAGGTACGTTTGAGTTCCTATACGAAAACGGCGAGTTCTACTTCATCGAAATGAACACGCGTATTCAGGTAGAACACCCAGTAACCGAAATGGTGACTGGCATTGACCTCATCAAAGAGCAGCTTCGCGTAGCAGCAGGCCAACCACTGTCGTTCACTCAGGATGACATCAAACTGCGTGGTCATGCGATTGAATGTCGTATCAATGCGGAAGATCCTGAGCGCTTCCTACCATGCCCAGGTACCATCACGCGCTTCCACGCGCCAGGCGGTATGGGCGTTCGTTGGGAATCGCACATCTACACAGGCTACACAGTACCACCGCACTACGATTCAATGATCGGCAAGCTGATCACGTTTGGTGAGAACCGCGATGTAGCGATTGCTCGTATGAAGAATGCACTGGGTGAGATGTTCATTGAAGGCATCAAGACCAACATTCCTCTACAAGAATCAATCATGAATGATGAGAACTTCCAACACGGCGGTGCTAACATTCATTACCTAGAGAAGAAGCTTGGCATGAGCTAATTGCTTCCCTCTTGATAAAAACCCGCCACGGCGGGTTTTTTTATGCCGAGTGTCAGTGAATCTGCTACACTCTGCGCAAAATTCACCTTGCTAGGACCCAACTTATGCCTTGGATTCAAATTAAACTCAACGCGACCAATGAAAATGCAGAGCAAATCGGCGACATGCTGATGGAAGAAACGGGCGCTCTGTCTGTCACCTTCCTAGATGCGCACGATACGCCTGTATTTGAGCCGCTGCCTGGTGAGACGCGTTTATGGGGCGATACCGATATCGTCGCACTATACGATGCCGAAGCAGACACCAAGTGGGTAGTTGAGACCATTAAAGGCAGCAATATGCTACCGGAAGGTTTCGCGCACAAAGTCGAGCAGCTAGAAGACAAGGACTGGGAACGTGAGTGGATGGAAAACTTCCACCCAATGAAGTTTGGTGAACGTTTGTGGATCTGCCCAAGCTGGCGTGATGTACCAGAGCCAGATGCCGTCAATGTAATGCTTGACCCAGGTCTAGCGTTCGGTACCGGTACTCACCCAACCACAGCACTTTGTCTTGAGTGGCTTGAATCACTCAACCTTGAGGGTAAGACAGTTATCGATTTTGGCTGTGGTTCAGGGATCCTAGCGATTGCCGCGATCAAGCTTGGTGCAGCAAAAGTCATCGGGATCGACATTGATCCTCAAGCTCTGGTAGCGTCAAAAGACAATGCGCAGCGCAATGGCGTCGCAGACCAGTTAGAGCTATTCCTGCCACAAGATCAGCCAGAAGGCCTGATTGCCGATGTGGTTGTTGCCAACATTCTTGCAGGCCCGCTTCGCGACTTGTCTGGCATCATCAAAGGGCTCATTAAGCCTGGTGGTGAACTGGCCATGTCAGGCGTGCTAGATACCCAAGCAGAAGACGTAGCGAACTACTACCGCGATGATATGAGCATTGACCCTATCGTTGAACTGAACGAGTGGTGCCGTATCTCGGGCAAAAAATAACCACTCTCGTTTAAATAGCGGTGTTTTAGGGGGCTAAAACACCGCTATTTTTGCTCTAAAGGGAATAGTTTTAAGACTAAGCAACTGAAAATGCGACGGTTTTCATAAACAAATTGTAAATGCTCAAATATTAGTCTTTTCACGCACCGAAAAAATGCGTAAAATGCGCGCCCTTGCTTGTGTAAACCTGTGGCGATGTTTTGAAAATCGGACAATACCAACTTAAGAACAACCTCATTGTCGCACCCATGGCAGGTGTTACCGATAGACCGTTCCGTGAGTTGTGCCTTCGTTACGGTGCCGGTATGGCCGTCAGTGAAATGATGTCCTCAAACCCGAAACTGTGGAAAACAGCCAAGTCACAGCAGCGCATGGTGCACGAGGGCGAATCAGGTATTCGTTCAGTGCAAATAGCAGGTGCCGATCCAACACTCATGGCGGAAGCGGCACAGTTCAGTGTTGAAAACGGTGCGCAAATCATCGACATCAATATGGGCTGCCCTGCTAAAAAAGTGAATAAGAAACTGGCGGGTTCTGCTCTACTAAAGTACCCAGATATCATCGAAGATATTCTGCGTACCGTCGTCGATGCAGTCGATGTCCCTGTGACATTAAAAACCCGTACAGGCTGGGATACAGACAATAAAAACTGTGTCCAAATTGCAAAACTAGCCGAAGACTGCGGCATACAGGCGCTCGCCCTTCATGGTCGAACTCGTACCTGCATGTACAAAGGCGAGGCAGAATACGACAGCATCAAAGCGGTAAAAGAAGCTGTCTCTATACCGGTTATCGCTAACGGTGATATCGATAGCCCAGAGAAAGCGAAATATGTACTGGATTACACCGGTGCAGACGCTTTGATGATTGGACGTCCGGCCCAAGGACGGCCTTGGATTTTCGAGGAAATCCAACACTATTTGGAAAACGGCACACTGATGCCTGAGCGCCCGACTTCGGACGTACAGGGTATCTTGCTTGGTCATGTTCAAGCACTTCATCAGTTTTATGGTGAGTTTTTAGGTCCACGCATCGCGCGTAAGCATGTTGGCTGGTATCTAAAGGAACATGAACAGGCGAGTGAGTTCCGCCGTACCTTCAACGCGATTGAGGCTGCAAATGAACAGCTCAACGCATTGCAAGGTTATTTTGACAACGTTGCATCATAATTACGAGAAGAGCTAAACCGATTATGTTCGAACAAAATTTGACTTCAGAACCATTGACAGTTACTACAGTAACATCTTCAGACCAAATCACACAGAAGCCACTACGTGACTCTGTTAAAGCGTCTTTAAAGAACTACCTTGCTCAATTAAATGGTCAAGACGTCACTGAATTGTATGAACTAGTTCTAGCGGAAGTTGAACAGCCGCTACTAGACACCATCATGCAGTACACTCGCGGTAACCAAACTCGCGCAGCAACAATGATGGGTATCAACCGCGGTACTCTTCGTAAGAAGCTTAAGAAATACGGCATGAACTAATAGCCAACGGCTAAATTCTTGTTTTTAAAAGGCTTTCAACCCTTGGTTGAAGGCCTTTTTTACTATTTGTACCCCCATCTGTACCCCGAGGGTTCTATTAGAGGGGGATTTGAGACCATACTGATTAAGGAGTAATCGGATGCTCAATCAAAGCATGAAGATTGTTAGCGGTTTAGAACCGTCGAAAAGCTTTGGTGATATCACCGACACTATTTCACTATCTCCGGTTGCCAAGGCAATTCGCCAAGAACTAAACGGTATTATCAAACCTGAGCACAAAGACACCTATCTTTCAGAGCATATCCTTCAGTCCAAGAAGCTCGATAGCTTCTATGAAGAGATTGGTGATAGAGATCCAACCTCAATCGAAAGGAAGGCTATTCGACAAACCTTACAAAGAATCTACAGTGGTATGCTCAACGGCTATGACGCCAACGATGACAAAGAAAGGCACGCCACTATCAAAGGGTTACTGAAAAACTTACTCCCAGCCTTCTATCAGAGCCCCTCTCATAGCCATATTCGACTAGGTGCTGTCCTTAATTGCCTCCAAGAGTACCTCGACCTTGCTGCGCCGCTCGTCAGAGAGAAATACAACGCGCTCATGGGAAAAAGCCTCAACACGCTGAAAGACCTTGCTGCTGAGTTAGTGCCCTCCTCTGCAAAACAACGAGGTAGAAACAGTCGCAAAGACCATGATCTGATAAGGGCATTCCTAAAAACACACGCAATTTAATGTCAAAAGCTACCTTAGTACAGCAGAGTGGCTTCCCTCTCATCACAATAGAAATCAAACCAATACGTTCTGGATGAAAGGAGTACATAAATATGAGCGAACAACAATCATGCCCTAGCTCTGCTGACCGATTGGTGCGAGAAAAAGAAAGGTTCCATATAACGTCAGTTTCTCGCTCAAGAGCTTGGCATCTTGAAAGAGAAGGCCTTTTCCCTAAACGCATAAAGCTTGGCAGTCGATCTGTTGCGTGGC
This sequence comes from Vibrio sp. CB1-5, assembly GCF_059412285.1. Lineage (NCBI taxonomy): Bacteria > Pseudomonadati > Pseudomonadota > Gammaproteobacteria > Vibrionales > Vibrionaceae > Vibrio > Vibrio sp. CB1-5. The sequence goes on from NZ_JBJHPB010000013.1 coordinate 70,329, forward strand.
GTCTGTCCGAACTTAACCAGTGGATTGAGAACAAGGAGAAGTGGAATGAAAAAGAAGTCGTTTGATGCATCAAGGCACTATACCGCTGGTGGCATTCCACAAATAGTTAAAAAGAAGCAATTAGCACAGGAACTTGGTTGCAGCGAGAGACAGATCTATCGAATGGTTGAAGACGGGCGACTTCCCCAACCATTGAAAACTCGACAAGGACGCAACGGCGGCTGGTTCAGGCCTACCATTGACAGAGCCATCAAAGAGACGATGAGTCCTAAATCGTCCTCAACTGTCACAAGTTAAGCACTTCCGTTGAAGAAACCAACATTGGGCGACCCGTTTTTACATCGGGAGCCCTTTCTAGTTTTTCTCCTATGACATGCAGGTTTTTTAATAATGTATGCCCCCGTTCTACTACACCCACAAAAGAAAGGGGTGGGTCTGTTCGAGTTCAATCACTCACACTATCTTGTGTTCTTACCCAAGCCCGAGTTGTTACTGAATCGCATCCTGAAGCGGAGCTTTTGCTGGCTCAATCAAGTGATTGAACACTACTCTAAAGTCTGCGTTGTTTTCTTGCAGCTTCACAGCAAACGTTATGCTGAAAACAATGCTTCTATGACATACTTCAATAGGAGATTGCGCAAGGCACTCAAAGCCCAGTATGGAGGCAAAATCGGTATTTTTTGGGTAAGAGAGCGCAAGTTAAGCCAATCACAGCACTACCACCTTGCCGTCACCGTTAGCGGGCACTTCTGTCGCAAATCATTTCACATAGATCGGTTGACCAAAGAAATCTGGGAAAGTATCAATGATGGCAACTTCTCATATAGCCCAAAAAACCGCTTGTATTACATCAATAGGCTGAGTCAAAACTTTACCTATCGCGCCGCGTTCATGCGATTGAGTTACTTTGCAAAAGCAACCACTAAAGAACAAGGTATCTTGGGCAATCACTTTGGCGGGAGTTTCAGTTAGCAGGCTGTCAGTAACAACAAAGGAAATGCAGGGCTGAAACCTACCCAGATTTTGCACCTCGACATAGGGGTATTTTCTGATAGGGGGATTTTAGAAACGGCGGTAGGGGTGTTTTAGTCGGTATCCTTATTGAAGCAAGTATCTGCTCAAAAGTAACATCAATACTGCACAACCCAAGATTAAATACGCTTAAACAGGCCTATCGCGTAGACAGAATGAGCCGAACACCTTCATACGCCACTAAGGTGTGCCCATTAGAACAGTGGTATCTTTCTTGAGAGTGACCACCAGCCATGCTTGATTTACCTTGCAGTCGACCAACTTCCATCTCATCATCGCAAACTTTGCAGCTTACCTTGCCGATATTTTGCTCAATAAGCGTGTCAATCACGTAAACAAAGCGCGGCCATATTGTGGGTACATCAACTGGCTCTAGCAATGCATCATCGCGACGCTGAACCCAAGCCAGTAACTTACCTTCATCGCTATGCCGTAAATGCGGGTTCTCATGAAGTTTTTCTATCAGGAGGTGTTCAATGACCTCACTCGGAAAGGTAAACTCTCCATGGCTCTCGTCACAAATACCCACCGGAGTCGGTAAGAATCGCACATAAGCGCCGCATTGTTGTATCTGTTGCAGCTCCTGCACCGCTTCACGCTGGCGAGCTGCAAAATTAGGTTCTGGATTCATCCATTCAGCTAAACTCGGTCTCCCTTGAAGGAACCAGCGCAATGACGCCATAGGCCAAAAGACAACAATAATGGTAAAACTAAGCCAGATGTCTGCCTTGTTATAGCGCCAGTCGTACTCATCTAGCTTCTTGATCATCGTCCAAAGTAGACAAAGTCCCACCAGCGAAGCGAAGCACATGTAGCCAAACAGTATTGTTGTCATTGACTCTCTTCCTATCTCACCGTTCTTGTTCTAACTTAGCACGACAACTGCCACCAATAATGCCACAATACTCAATATTTAACGCCTTGCTGCGCTTTGCCATTATTTGATAGATTCAAGCGTAGTTTTAGAGCAACCTGAATACTGGTTCAATTTTCACCACGCTCACACAGTATCAACAAGAGCTAAAGAAGTGGAATTCAAGAAAGGCTGGCTGTAACAAATGTTTGTGTGAGGGAGCATGGCAGAATTAACCCTAAGTAGCATCGAAGACATTCAAGCACTTCAAGAAAGCGCTGAAGTAGAATGTAAACTCGCTGGTGGCCGTGATGGTAAAGGCGCTGTACCCAATGATATGTGGGAGACTTACAGCGCATTCGCCAATACCAGAGGCGGCGTAATCTTACTTGGAATAAAGGAAAAGCGAGGTCAGTTCAGTCTTGAGGGCATCACAACCCCCGCTCCACTTATCAAGAACATTGTCGATACCGTCAACAACCCCAATAAAATCAGCTGCAATCTGCTTAGCGAGCGAGATGTTCGCGTCGAGACGATTGAGGGTAAATCATTTATTCGGATTGATGTTCCCAGAGCTCAACGCAAAGAGCGCCCTATCTATATTAATGGTAACCCTCTAACTGGTAGCTTTATACGTCGCTACGAGGCCGATCAGAGATGCTCAATCGACTCGGTTAAGCAGATGATGGCTGAACAAGAGAACGAACGTGACCAGCGAATGTTGGAGCACTTTACTATTGACGACATTGAACCGGATAGTCTTCGTGTTTATCGCCAGATGTTTAAAGATGCTAAACCTCAGCACCCTTTCTTGGAGCTTTCGGATCAAGAGTTCCTTCGCTCCATTCGAGCTTGGCGGCGTGAACGCGCCTCTGGCTTGGAAGGGCTCACACTGGCTGGACTCATTATGTTTGGTCGCTGGGACGCATTACAAGATGCTTTTCCTGCCTACTCACTTGACTACCAAGAGAAAGATGACAGTACTCACCGTTGGGTTGACCGTATTTATACCGACGGCTCATGGTCTGGTAATGCCTTTGATTTTTATCGCAAGGTATACCGAAAGCTCACGGCAGATTTAAAAGTCAGCTTTCAACTGAACGACGACCAACGTGTCGACACCTCACCTGCTCACGAAGCGATACGAGAAGCTTTAGTCAACACGCTTGCACATTCCGACTTTGACTCAGATGATAATATCCTGATAGAAAAACACCCTGACTTTATCGGTTTTCGTAACCCTGGTCTCATGCGCATCCCTGTGCAAGAGGCTATCGCTGGTGGCAATAGCCAGTGCCGCAACCCTGCTATTCATCAAATGTTTTTGAACATTGGCCTTAGTGAAAAAGCTGGCTCCGGTATTCCCAAAATTTACAGTAACTGCCGACAGCAAAACTGGCAACCGCCACACCTTTACGAAAAATATGAACTAGGCCAAACACTGCTAGAACTGCGAATGGTTAACATCTTGTCGCCTGAGCTCCACCAGCAGCTAGTGGAGCTATTTGGTGAAGACTACAAACAGTTAAGTGAACTAAAGCGAACCATTCTAGTGACTGCTGTCACTGAGTCTTGGTTTAACCATGAACGCATCTGCTCCCTATCCTCAGAACACACTCGTGAAGTCACCTTGGCTCTAAGCCAATTGGTTTCGGCTGGATATTTGCAGTCGGCTGGTAAGCACAAAGGAAAGATTTATCACCTAAAAGGAATTGAAGTTCCGACACCAGACAATGATGCAGGCAAAAGCATCAGCTTTGTTACCTCTCCTAGTGCGGCACAGCTTTCTCTATTCGAACCAGAGGTTTTAACTTCAGCGCCGGACTTAAAGCAGGATGCGCCGGACTTAGTGCCGGACTTAGTGCCGGACTTAGTGCCGGAGCTCCACAAAAATGTGCCGGAGTCTGCAAATAGGCTTACAGAAGAAGATCAGCAGCTATGGATAGAGCTAAAGCGTATCGCTACTCCTGTGACAGAGAAGCAGGGTCGAAAGCACAAGTCTGAAGTAAAAAACATCATCCTTAAACTATGCTCACATGCCGAGCCCAACTGTTTGAGGCTATCCGACCTTGCAGAATTGCTTAACATGAACAGTGATACACTAAGACGACATTACCTTAGCCCTATGACTAAAGAGCAGCAGCTGTATCTCGCGTTTCCAACGGTTCCTAATCATCCGGAGCAGGGATATACCACTCAAAACAATACTAATCACAATTAATACTGGTCTAGTAAAGACGGTTTGGTGCGTATTTCGGTGATTGCAATCGCTCGTTACCCTGACGGAACGGAATGCTCCGAAATATGCGCTTGGCTTCCTATTTCTGCGAAAAGTCCAATGTAATTCTCAACTCTTTACTTATAAGGACTGAGAGCCATGACGTATTCTCTTTCGTACCCCACTGGAATGCGCAAAAAATATGACAAGATCGCTCAGTGATCACACACTGCTCACCGTATTGCTGAGTAACTTTTGCCCCATTGTGTTTCACGTTAGTTTTTCTACATAGCATTCAGTTTGGTATTTGACTTACTTTTCCTTATGACAAAAAATCTAGCGATGTGGTCAAATTTACTAATCCACTACAGCTATCCTGTAGTCAGTTAAATACTAACTTAGTTCTAATTCTTCTCTAAACAGCTCGTAAACGTAGTTGGATTCATTCGCTAGTTGGAAAGTTTCGTTGATCACGCCACCAGCCATGTGAGGGTGCCCTCCGCCGAATCCAACACCAGAATCGTTTAGCACGCGCCTTACGATACCTGCCATGTTATTTTTCTTACATTCCGAGCGAAGGGAGATAAAGGTTTTTTCTCTGTTTCTGGCACTAAGAACCACGATATCGAGTTCATTAACCGACAGTAAAAAGTCTCCAAGAATACCTAACATGTTTTTGGAACATCCTTCAGGTAAGGTAGCAAAAGCGCAGTTTCCTTCTTTTTTCATACTTCCTAGCATGAAATCAAATAGTTTAAGCTCTTGATACTCTATTTGATTGCGAGAAATTCTATTCACCATATCCATGTCGGCTTTCACTTGTAGCTGTATGAGTGCTTTAATATCAGCAGAACTAACCGCTCGTGTGAAGTTTGCTGTATCGAAACTTAGACCAACGAGAAGGGCCGTTGCCACTCGTTTAGGGATGGGTAATTCATAGTAATTAAAATACTCAACCATTATGGTCGCTGTAGCACCATAATGAGGGCGAATATCTTTATAGGCGACAAAACTTGGCGCTTTCACTTGATGGTGGTCTATCACACCCACTTCAATTCCTGGAAGGTCGGTGATATTTTTTTCACCAATACAGCCATCTACGACAATGATCTTGTCAAATGGTTTCAAATCAAGCTGATGGGATTTTGTAATAGGAATATCGAGCCAATCAATTAAGTTTCTTAGAGACACTCGATCAATAAAGCCTTCATAAGAAATAAAGGGAGCAAACCCCTTTTTCTTGAGGAGGTAAGCGAGAGCAAATGCAGAGCCAATTGCATCATGATCGGGAAAATCATGAGCCTGAATTATGATTCGAGAAGAGCCTCGTAAACTCGTTAATAAACGATCAAACTTTTCAAGTGACATTGTTAGTTGCCCTGCATTAATTGCTCAACTCTTCCACGGTATCGACAATAGTTTCGGCACTATCTTTCAACTGCTCGATATGATCTTCGTTAACGGCACTTTGAATCTCATCAGAGTACTGAACGCCGATAAATACCCCAAAAAGGATAAGGGCTAGGGCGATAAACTTAAGCATTATACACCTTGCAAAAACGTGTAGCTCACTATGCACCTAGCATGTGTGCGACGTATTTAAAGTTCTAAATTTAAAGAGGTATTAAATATTCGTACAGATTATTTTGCAATGTTGACTCAGGCTTTACAATTATATTCTTGACATTGATCTCATTATCAGGGGTTGCCCTTGTGTCCATACTGCGGGTTATATATGTTGAATCAAGCGAGGCTAGACACTTATCCGACCAAGTTTACCTTGGTTTTTTAGCTACCAAGCTAGGTGAAATGGAAAGCTTGAATTTGTCAATATCTCGCATGTTGGTTTTAATCAACTGCAAATGACTTATATCCAGTCAAACTTGGGTTTTCTGTAGGTGACGGTAAACCTGTACTGTTTGACTTTTTGGATGCGAGAAGTAATCCGAAATAGGCCACCTTAGTGTGTTTACTTTAAAATGGCTCTTTCGATTTACGATATTGATTTTCAGTGTGTCCTTTTTGCTCCAATAAACCCAACCATATCTCGCTATCTGCTCATCGATGGACTGTGGGGCAGTGTTACTCTACGCCCTCAAAATCGACGCCACATTGTCAGGTGGATAGCAAAGCACCTCCAAATGTTCCAACCACATCTCTAGAGCCTGCTGCTTCTCCGGAAGGTACTGACTACGGTTATAAATCGCCATTACACCACCAAGCGTATGGCCTAGTAGTTGCTCTACAACGTGAGGGGCGACACCCAAATCATTCATTCGCGTTGCAAGGGTTCTGCGCAAGTCATGTAACGTCCATGATTCATCATGCCCTATTCGCTTCCACAACATCCGACCAAACTGACTTACCGCCTCGGACTGCTTCAACTGCCCTAATAGATAATCACTGACCTCACTTCCCTCTTTTAACTCTTGCAACCAAGGCAATAGCTGCTTAGGAATTGGACGGATAATCTTGTCTTTGGTTTTACTGTGTGCTTTGGGAACCGTCCATAAAAGCGCATTAAAATCCCACTCTGCCCACGTTGATAGGCGCACCTCTTGAGTTCGAGCACCAAACACAATGAGTAGTCTGATTAGGTTGCTGTAGTATGGGAGCAGCCTATCGCTCGATGTAACTTTCCATACATCCGCTAACTCACCTGCAGATAAAACTCGATCCCTCTTTTCTTGCCGACTGCCGACATCCTTAACAATCAGATCATCAAGAGCACGGCTGGTGGCATAGCGACGCACACGGCAGAATCTCAATGCTTGTTTGGCATTCTGCAAAACGTAGCCAGCAGCAACAGGGGCTGGACGCTGTTTTCCAGCGATTCCCTTTCTCGTTCTGTCAAAGCACTCCAACCAATGGCGTGTTTCAGTTTTGTCTAAAGGAAGGTGACCGATGTAAGGGTAGATATGTCGCTCAAACTGAGCGCGATGCTTAGCGACATTTGAACGATTGTGTTCTGCGTATTCAACTAACCAGTATTCTAGCGCTTCCTTTACAGTTACAGGATGGAGCCGCTCTTCCCGCTCCAGACTTCTCTGCTGTTTGGGGTCAAAACCATCAGCCAACCATTCACGACATCGTTCTGCAGCAGATCTAGCCTTGACTAACGATAAAGCAGGGTAATCTCCCAAATCCATGCGCTGGTTCTTACCCTCAAGCTTATAACGATACTGCCATCTGACTTTTCCTTTTTTAGAAACCCGAGCGCTGAGGCCATTACCATCGGTCAATACAAACTGTTCAGAATGCTCCTTGCCTGCCACCGACTTTAGACTTTTATCGTACAGCTTTCCCATAACGCCCTCTCCCTAAAACGGCACACAAACTCAAAACCATGTACCCTCTCGTGTACCCTGAGAACATAATAAGACTGAAAACAAACAAAAACAAATCAAAACAAGAAAAACCCTAAACAAATGTTTTATAATAGCTTTAATCCACCAACAAGAACAAACAAGCACGTACAAAAACCATTAATTTGATAATACGGCATGAACTAATTCGCCTTGAGCGAACGTATTTGAGATTAAAGGGCCTGAAGCACACGCTTCAGGCCCTTTTTCTTTGTCCGAAACTCACTCAAACCTCCCCTAGTCACTGATATTAGATTTTCTGTTGACCTCAACTTAACTTGAGGATTTATCGTTAACGTCATCTACCGTTTTATATCAAACACAAACAAGGAGACGTTATGAAAAGCTACGTAGAACACGCCAATATCACCGTAATCGATGCTGAGCACACTGTTGGGCTGCTTTTGGCAGCACTACCGGACTGGTCAATACGAGGAGAAGGTCGAACCGATGATTGGTTTGGTAAACCGATGCGCTGGTATCACGTTGGAACAGAAGAGAGTTACATCACCATCCAAGATGGCGGCGAAGGAGAGGCTGGGACATGGCAGCAGCCTTGGGTTGGGGTTAAACATATCGGCATTGTCGTCGACGATCTAAAGAAGGCCGTTTCACGACTTGAAGCCGCCGGCTACCCGCTGGATCACATGGGCGGCGAACACCCTCATCGCCAGAGTGCCTATTTTCAAGACAAGCATCATATCCAGTTTGAGTTTGTCGAATACTTCTCTGAACTCGCTACGGAGCGCAATGACTATCAGTTATAGCTTCCGATTTGAGTAACCCCCTAAAAGAGCTAGGGTTGCTATAAGTCGTTCTACCCATAAGCAACCATACCCACAAATGCAAAGCTGGACTCAAACCCAGCTTTGTAATCCGCTTAATAATTAGACGATAGTGGCATAGTCTCAGCCCAGAACATGGCATAGGGTATAGGGTATAGGGTATAGGGTATAGCTATAACAACAATCAGCATGCCGAATGACTATAGGTGATGCACTCTTTTTCCAAGAAAGGAATTCTTGCTATGACTACAGCGCATTTCGATTCAACATAGACTGTTTCTGCTCATTGGACTCGTTTTCGTTGCTCTAATTATTCCGCTCATTTTAGCACTGCTCGATTATCAGCAGTCATTAATGACCAACAAACAGAATAAAAACACAACACTTAGTACAAACCGCTTATACCTTAGTGGAGCACTACCACCATGGTCATGCACCCAATGAAGCCTGCACTCAATGGACAAGATCTTGGCCAATGAAGAGAAAAAACTGGCCGAAGTCAGTGAGCAATTGATGGAGAATGGCAACACGTTAAGTGTCGGTGTGGGGGCATTTAAAGTGCAATCGTAAGCCGCACTTAGTAGTAAGGGAGGCAATGCCTCCCTTACCTTCTTTTCTTTTCTGTTCTTCACGACTTTTCATCTGCAACTTCTAAAGCTGCAAGTATTGAACAGTGACTCGCGTCATGGTCATGACCACAGCAGGCATCATTGATCTTCTTCAGCGCCGCACGAATTCTGGTAAGCTCTGCGATTTTGTTATCAATAAGTTCAAGCTTACTGGAGGTTATGGCTTTCACTTCAGAGCAGCTGTGCTCAGTGGCCTCAAGCTTGATTCCGAGCAGCTCTTTGATTTCATCTAAGCTCAGACCCACCTCTTTCGCCTTAAGAATAAAACGAACTTGCCTCTGACTCTCTTCATTGTAAAGACGGTAACCCGACTCACTGCGGCCAACGGGAGTAATCAATTGGTTCTTTTCATAAAAACGCAACGTATCTGACGTCACCTTACAGCGTTTTGCTAACTCACCTATTTGAAACATAACCGTTTAAATTAACCTCTTTGTTACAAAAGTGTTCTTTAATAGGCTTTTTTGCACTTTTTTTGCCTATGCCAAACGATTGCGCGAGCTTTTTTGTAATAGATTGGTTAGAATACGCGCCATCGCCACCCCGGTGATAAAAATCCAAGGGTATTTACCCAACAGACGACTAGGTCGCCTCAATCATGAAAGACCTCGTCCTGTTTGGCAACTATCTTTACATCCGCAGGCCAAACCCATCGTTTGCCTGTACACAGCAACACAATCTGTGACTTTGAGGAAACAGAAGCATGAGTAACGCTCGTCCAATTCGCCGCGCTTTAATCAGCGTATCTGACAAAACTGGTATCGTTGAGTTCGCACAAGCACTAGCACAACGCGGTGTTGATATCCTTTCTACTGGTGGTACTGCTCGCCTTCTTGCTGAGCAAGGCATCGCAGTAACTGAAGTATCTGACTACACTGGCTTCCCAGAGATGATGGACGGTCGTGTTAAGACGCTACATCCAAAAGTACACGGTGGCGTACTGGGTCGTCGCGGTCAAGACGACGAGGTGATGGCAACTCACGGCATCAACCCAATCGATATGGTGGTGGTAAACCTATACCCATTTGCTGCGACAGTAGCAAAAGAAGGCTGCACACTAGAAGACGCGGTTGAGAACATCGACATCGGTGGTCCAACAATGGTTCGCTCTGCAGCGAAAAACCACAAAGACGTGACTATCGTTGTGAATGCACACGACTACGACCGCGTTATTGCTGAAATGGACGCAAACGACAAATCTCTTACACTAGAGACACGTTTCGACCTAGCTATCGCAGCATTCGAACACACCGCATCTTACGACGGCATGATCGCTAACTACTTCGGCACTATGGTCCCATCTTACGGTGAGAACAAAGAAGGTGATGAAGAGTCTAAATTCCCACGTACGTTCAACCAACAGTTCGTGAAGAAGCAAGACATGCGCTACGGTGAGAACAGCCATCAAGACGCGGCATTCTACGTAGAAGCAAACCCAGAAGAGGCATCGGTATCTACCGCTCGCCAAATTCAAGGTAAAGCTCTGTCTTACAACAACATCGCTGACACTGACGCAGCGCTTGAGTGTGTAAAAGAGTTTGATGAGCCAGCTTGCGTTATCGTTAAGCACGCCAACCCTTGTGGTGTTGCGCTAGGGAAAGACATTCTTGAAGCGTATGACCGCGCATACAAAACTGACCCAACGTCAGCGTTTGGCGGCATCATCGCGTTCAACCAAGAGCTAGATGCAGAAACAGCGAAAGCGATTGTTGAGCGTCAATTCGTTGAAGTCATCATCGCACCTTCTGTTTCAGCTGAAGCAGTAGAAGTGGTTGCCGCTAAGAAAAACGTTCGCTTACTAGAGTGTGGTGAGTGGACGACTAAGACAACCGGCTTTGACGTTAAGCGCGTTAACGGTGGTCTTCTGGTTCAAGACCGCGACCAAGGCATGGTATCGCTTGATGACGTTAAAGTGGTTTCTAAGCGCCAACCGACAGAAGAAGAGCTAAAAGATGCCCTATTCTGCTGGAAAGTAGCTAAGTACGTGAAGTCTAACGCGATCGTTTACTCGAAAGGCGACATGACTATCGGTGTGGGCGCTGGTCAAATGAGCCGCGTGTACTCTGCAAAAATTGCTGGTATTAAGGCTGCTGACGAAGGTCTACAGGTTGAAGGCTGCGTAATGGCATCAGATGCGTTCTTCCCATTCCGTGATGGCATTGACGCTGCAGCAGAAGCTGGCATCAAGTGCGTTATCCAACCAGGCGGCTCTATGCGTGATGACGAAGTTATCGCAGCGGCTGACGAGCATGGCATGGCGATGGTCTTCACAGGCATGCGCCACTTCCGTCACTAATTACTCGTCGCATTTGGTGCTGTAGCCGCGTTAGCGCTACAGCACCAACTGCTTAGAGTAATCCAAACTTTGAAAGGATTATTAAATGAACGTTCTAATTATTGGTGCTGGTGGTCGTGAGCACGCTCTGGGTTGGAAAGTGGCTCAGAATCCAAATGTTGAAACGGTTTTCGTAGCGCCAGGTAACGCAGGCACTGCGCTTGAACCTAAACTAGAAAACGTTGCGATTGACGCTGAAGACATTCAAGGTCTGGTGGCGTTTGCAAAAGAGAAAAACATCGAGCTAACGATTGTTGGTCCTGAAGCACCGCTTGTAATTGGCGTTGTGGATGCATTCCAAGAAGCTGGTCTAGCTATCTTTGGTCCTACTCAAGCTGCTGCTCAACTAGAAGGCTCAAAAGCATTCACAAAAGACTTCCTAGCTCGTCACGCTATCCCAACTGGCGCTTACGCGAACTTCACAGAAATTGAGCCAGCACTGGCTTACGTTCGTGAGCAAGGTGCTCCGATCGTGGTTAAGGCTGACGGTCTTGCAGCTGGTAAAGGTGTTATCGTTGCGATGACACTGGAAGAAGCAGAAGACGCAATCAAAGACATGCTAGCTGGCAACGCATTTGGCAACGCTGGTAGCCGTGTGGTTATCGAAGAGTTCCTAGACGGCGAGGAAGCAAGCTTCATCGTGATGGTTGATGGCGAAAACGTATTGCCAATGGCAACCAGCCAAGACCACAAACGCGTTGGTAATAAGGACACAGGTCCTAACACTGGCGGCATGGGCGCTTACTCTCCGGCTCCAGTTGTGACGCAAGAGATTCACAACCGCATTATGGAAGAAGTTATCTACCCAACTGTTCGCGGTATGGCTTCAGAAGGTAACCCATACACAGGTTTCCTATACGCAGGTCTGATGATTGACAAAGACGGCACGCCTAAAGTTATCGAATACAACTGCCGTTTCGGTGATCCAGAAACACAACCTATCATGATGCGCATGCAATCAGACATGGTTGAGCTTTGCCAGGCTGCGATCGACAAGAAGCTAGACCAAGTTGAGTCTAAGTGGGATCCACGTGCTTCTATCGGTATCGTTCTAGCAGCAGGTGGCTACCCAGCGTCTTACAACAAGGGTGATGTTATCTCTGGCCTGCCAACAACAGAAGTGGAAGGCGAGAAGGTATTCCACGCTGGTACAGCTGACAAAGACGGAAATGTTGTGACTAACGGTGGTCGCGTACTATGTGCGACAGCCCTAGGTAACACAGTCTCTGAAGCTCAAGCACGCGCTTATGAGCTGACTAAGAAGATCAGCTGGGACGGTATGTTCCACCGCAACGATATTGGCTACCGTGCGATTGCTCGCGAGCAAAAGTAATTGAGCCAAGCCCAAAATAGCGAAGGGTGCCAGTCGGCACCCTTCTTTTGCTCTGCTTGATGTGAAACATATCTTAGATAAGCTTAGGCTTTGGTATGCAGTCTTTGGCACCATCCGCCAGCATCAATAGTTGCTCTACCCTTGCGCCAGTCAATCGCGTGCTGCCTAGGAACGCCACATAACTCTCTACTTCAGCCAAGCGTTTTACCACGAAGCTCGGTAAGCTTTCCTCAAACTTAATGTTGTTAAATTCTATACCGCTACACGTTTCTAACGTCTCACCACCCCAATGCCCCTGAACGAGTTCCAAACCGTCGCTGTCTTGCTCTTTTACTCGTTCAACTAACAACGAGGCTTCACTTTGGTAATTCTCAAGCTGAGCTTTTTTCACCGGTAACACTTTACCGTTACGGCGATACTGCTGATAAACCGCTTCGCCTTCTTTGTTAAATCGTACGTGGATACGATACGTCACCGAGCCCGACTCTGCATCATTTTGCACCCCTTCACGCACAAACTCTCTGAGCGTGTCACCACTCCAGCGATAATTGGATTGATACCAGCCGTAATCATTCATATTGACGTAATCGGCCGCGCTGTGAGGACGGGTGAGTTTTTCGGTATACCAATAAAAACTGGTTGCATCACCCAGCGTTTGACCACCGGTAAATTCTGAGAATTGATTGATACTCGGAGTAGGCGAAGATGAGCAGCCAAGCAAGGTAGCTGCAAGAAGCGAAACCAACAGTATTCTTTTCATAGTTGCGAGGCACCTCTATTGAACGCACGACAGGAAAATGACACCGATTTATACAGTTATGACAGCAAATGGTGCATCACGTTCAGTTAAAATGAAGCTTAAAGTGAGGAGACAGATTGGTAATCGCGCTAATTCAAAACACGCTTAACAATCGATCCTAGGGAGGAATTAAGATGGAGAGAACAGCACCGATGAAGCCATCGGTGCTGTAAAAATTATTTCACTGCGTCTTTCAGTGCTTTGCCAGCTACGAATGCTGGAACGTTAGCAGCAGCGATTTGGATCTCATCACCAGTCTTTGGGTTACGACCAGTACGAGCTGCGCGGTGGTTTACTTTGAACGTACCAAAACCAATTAGTTGAACTTGGTCACCTTCAGTTAGCGCTTCAGATACGCCTGAAAGCGTCGCTTCTAGCGCTGCTTTAGCTTGTGCTTTAGATAGGTCAGCTTTTTCAGCGATAAAATCGATCAATTGGGTCTTGTTCATTAGGTTTCCCTTCTTCATGTTATCGAGTTAAAGCCCACTCTAAATCATAAAGCCCCCATCTGGCAAAGGTTTGTAGCGGTTCTTCATCGCTTATGACGTAGATTTAACCGTTTTATGAGCAATAACTCACAATTTGTTACGCTAAGATTGAGTTTGAAACCTTGTAATTTATTGCATAAAGTCCCATAAATGCTCTGCGACTCAACTGATAAGCCTGATAAATCGGTCTGTCGCTACTGTTTTTAAGCACTCACCAACAATGCACAGGCTCATTTTTGCAGCAAAGTTAGGTTGATGTGTGCACTTACCTAGGAAATGAATGTTTCTCTTAACGGTTTATATTGCTGTCGCTATTGGTGTCTCTTTTATCTGTTCGGTATTAGAGGCGGTACTTTTAAGTATTACCCCAAGCTATCTTGCTCAGCTAAGACAAAAGGGTCACCCAGCGGCAGAAAAGCTAACCAAGCTCAAAGCAGAGCTAGATAGACCGCTAGCGTCTATTTTGACCCTAAACACCATCGCTCACACTATTGGTGCGGCGAGTGCAGGTGCGCAAGCTGCGAAAGTGTTCGGTAGCCAGTGGCTAGGCGTTTTCTCAGCAGTACTGACGCTAGGCATTCTGGTGTTGTCAGAAATCGTCCCGAAAACCATTGGTGCGACATACTGGCGTCAACTCGCTCCGGTTTCGGCCACTATTCTGCGCTGGATGGTGTGGGCACTGACGCCATTTGTTTGGTTCTCAGAACAAATCACTAAACGCCTAGCGCGCGGCCATGAAACGCCGAAAATGCGTGATGAGCTATCAGCAATGGCAATGCTAGCTAAAGAAAGCGGCGAGTTCGCAGAAGGCGAATCGAACATCTTGAATAATATTTTGAATATTCAAGACATCCCCGTAACGCAAGTAATGACGCCTCGTCCAGTGGTGTTCCGCGTACCGGCTGAGATGACCATCAGTGAGTTTTTGACTGAGCATAAAGAGACGCCGTTCTCACGCCCATTGGTGTACAGCCAACAGAAAGACAACATTCTGGGCTTTGTACACCGCTTGGAGCTGTTTAAGCTTCAACAGCAAGGCAGCGGCGAGAAGCAACTAGGCTCAGTGATGCGCCCAATCCAGGTGTTGTTTAACACCATCATGTTGCCGAAAGCGTTTGAACAGATGATGGCAGCACGCCTGCAAATTGCGATGATTGTCGACGAATACGGCACCATCCAAGGCATCATCACTCTGGAAGACATCTTCGAGCACTTGTTAGGGCAAGAGATTGTTGATGAGGCGGACAAAACCACCGACATGCAAGAGCTGGCTTATCAGCGCTGGGAAAACTGGAAAGAAAAGCACAGCATCGTTGATAACACTGACGATGATGACGAAGAAGCGCCAGTTGAAAAGTCTGAGCCTCAAGCTCAAACGCAACAAGACGCTGCAAAGACGAAAGGCGAATCCAATTCTCAGGATAAGAAAGAGTCTTAAGCGCTCAATCTCAGAAAGCTCTGAATCTCTACAAGCACTCAAAATAAAATGGCCGCGAAATTCGCGGCCATTTTTTTATATCCAGTAGGCTGTCGCTAGTGACTACCTATCTCGTTGCCCAGTAGGAAGTTCTCATCACTACTGACCACAACACCATACTTAAGGAAGTTCTTACCGAGAATCATGCTGTAGTGGAAGCGAGAGCGGTCTTGCAGGTTCACACGTACTGTTTTCTCAACATCGCCAAGCTTCACGCGCATGTTGACCACGGGGCGAACATTCGCCTTCTCCCCCGCTTTAGCACGAATACGCATCACATCCACCACTTCGCGGGTAAATTCTTGTTTCATGCCCATGTCATTGGTGTAGGTGAAGGTCACCATTTTCTTGCCGTCTTTTTCAAACTGTTTAATGTTGGTCGCGTTCATTGAGCTTACGTCTGCACCCGTATCCAGTTTCACTGGGAAAGAGAGCCCTTCCACCGTGGCATTTTCAATATGACCTGCCGTAAACACAGGGTAGGCATCAAGTAGGTTCTCACTGCGAGTGTTCACCAGTACGCCCGCCTTCGTGGCTTTCTTACCGATGATAAAGTATGGCTTTTCCCCTTCATCGCTATCTAGCGCTTCAAGGGCAAACTCTACAGTGACTTCTCTATCACCTACGATAAACTCACCATCGACTACCGGCCTGACGGTATCGCCGACTTTGATACGGCGTAAAATTGTTTTTCGGATCTTCTCTTCATTGCCCAAATCAGTCGACAAATAGTACTCCACTTTATCGCGACCCTTAGTTTCAATAATTTCAAAACTACTGACTTTCAGAAGTGGCGTGCTCACCGCAAACGACGGTTCGGCATCAAGCTGAACACCATCGAGGATCAAGCTTTCCGTTGGTGAGACCACCAGCGGCTTGTCTTTCATACGAGCGGCAAAGCTCTGCTTTTTCTTCTCAAGCTTTCCTTTAGCGCCGGTATCGACGATAAAGTTCTTGTTAAGCGTATTCAGACCTAGGCGAAGCTGAGTGCTCTGCTTCGAGCGATCTTTAAGGTAAACCTGAATCGTACCTTCAAAGTCTTTACCGCCTTTAAATGGCACAAAGATTATTGGGTACTCATTGCCAGACACTGGAAGCATTTTCACTAACGGATAAGTCACACGTTTTTGTGCGCCTTCCTTGCCGACCAAATCGAAACTCACTGAATTGGCGTTTTTGTCCACTTCAATATTTTGCGCATTGAGAATGCTGTAGTTGTTCGACAAAGAGATGCTGACGTCTACCGGCACATCTGCCACCAAGCCGGACTCTCGACGACCAATCACTTGTGCATCTTTCTGCTCTTGGAGGTAATCATACCCCGCCATGACCCAAGCGTTGTTAGCTAGAAACGTCTTACCGATCAAGATTGGGGCGCTAAAGCCGCTTCGGTCGGTAAGGTTCACTTCCGTGTCCACAGTTTTGCCCGCAATGGTCATAGGTAGAGTGACAACCGGACGGTAGATAGGCATAGAGCTGGTACGGCTTCGAATAACACTGGTGCGCGTCAATGGGCGCTCCATTTCAATCTTTTCACCGGTGTAAGGGTGGCGCAAAGTGAAGCTGACGACACCTTGGAAGTTGCGTTCGTCGTTATCGAACTCTTTCAGCCACCAGTCACTCGCTGAACCGCCGTACTCATCGACGATGGTTTGCATCAGCTTCTCATCACTGAGGCCTTGGTATTTAGGGTTGTTACTGATGACCTTGATGTCTTCAGCGTGCATTGATGTAGTATCAGCGCCCGTATCAATTTTACCGACAAATGGAATGCCTTCGAGCGCTTCAATATCTTGGTAGTAAACACTTTCAACGCGTCCAAGGACAACCTTATCCTCAATAGAAAGAACCGGTGCTTGTGTAGTAGAAAGATCTGGTGCAGCCATAGCCCACCCGCTTGTCATTGTGGCTAGAATTAACGCCAACTTAGTTGCTGTAGTTTTCATTTTAATACATCCATTCATCGACTGGCTCTAAATACGCATGAGTTCCTAAGACAACGGTCGACTCACTTCGTTTACCGACTCCTTTAAACTTTACAGAAAATCAACGGAATATCCACGCGATTATCAATAAATTAGCAATTCCTCGTTTGGTTTCACCTTTCTCCATAGCAGAAACGTGTATTAGAAACATGGCGCAGAAAAATGACCAAGGAATTGCAAATCACTGCTGATGCCCTTATATCCTATGGATATCTAGGAGTGCCCGCGCACTCCCCACACAACAAAAAAGAGAATACACGGATGAGCCAAGCTATCTGTCAACTGATTGCTAAAGAGCTGAACGTCAGTCACAAGCAAGTTGAAGCCGCCGTTACCCTAATTGATGACGGTAACACAGTTCCATTTATCGCTCGCTATCGAAAAGAGGTCACAGGGGGGCTGGATGATACCCAACTTCGCACCCTAGACTCTCGCCTGAGTTACCTGCGTGAATTGGACGACCGACGTCAGACGATTCTGAAATCCATCGACGATCAGGGCAAGCTGACCGCAGAGCTGCGCAGTGAAATTGAAAATGCGGACAACAAAACTCGCCTTGAAGATCTTTACCTGCCATACAAACCAAAGCGTCGCACCAAAGGTCAGATTGCTATTGAGGCCGGCCTTGAGCCTCTAGCTAATTTGTTATGGACAGATCCAAGCAATGAACCTGAAAGTGCTGCGTTGAGTTACATCGATAGTGAAAAAGGCATTGCTGACAGCAAGGCCGCTTTGGATGGCGCACGTGCCATCATTATGGAGCGCATTGCAGAAGATGCCGACCTACTCGAGAAAGTACGTCAATACCTGAATCGCCATGCGGAACTGCGCTCACGCGTTGTAACAGGCAAAGAGCAAGAAGGTGAAAAGTTCAAAGACTATTTTGAACACGATGAGGCCATGAGCAAAGTCCCGTCCCACCGCGCACTAGCGATGCTTCGTGGTCGCAATGAAGGTTTTTTGCAGCTATCGGTTAACGCCGATCCAGCCAACGATGAAAATGCTCGTGAGTCCTACTGCGAAACTCTGATTGCTGAACACTATGGCATTCATCTTAGCCAAGCACCGGCAGATGTGTGGCGCAAACAAGTGATTAGCTGGGCATGGCGCATTAAAGTCTCCATGCACATGGAAACCGAACTGATGGGTGCACTCAAAGAGCGCTCTGAGGTCGACGCGATTACCGTATTTGCAACTAACTTGAAAGATCTGCTGATGGCCGCGCCTGCCGGTCCAAAAGCCACACTTGGCCTCGACCCTGGCCTACGTACTGGCTGTAAGGTCGCCGTTGTCGATGCGACGGGTAAAGTGCTCGCAACCGACACCATCTACCCACACGCTCCGCAAAAGCAGTATGACAAAGCCGCTCATGTAGTAGATAAGCTGGTTCGCCAGTTTAACGTCGATCTGATTGCCATCGGTAATGGTACAGCATCACGCGAAACAGACAGTTTTGCAGCCGATGTCATCAAACGCGGCAACTTAAAAGTGCAGAAGATCATCGTCAGTGAAGCAGGCGCGTCTGTATATTCAGCGTCTGAGCTAGCAGCAAAAGAGTTCCCGAATATGGACGTATCGCTGCGCGGTGCAGTTTCTATTGCGAGACGTTTGCAAGATCCGCTAGCGGAGCTTGTTAAGATCGACCCTAAGTCCATTGGTGTGGGTCAGTATCAGCACGATGTAAGCCAAACGATGCTGGCCAAGCGTCTTGATGCGGTTGTGGAAGACTGTGTAAACGCCGTCGGCGTTGATGTGAATACCGCTTCTGCTGCGCTACTAACCCGAGTTGCAGGTTTATCCTCAACACTCGCGCAAAATATTGTCGACTACCGTGATGAGAATGGCCGCTTCGAGGCTCGCACCACCCTTAAAAAAGTGGCGCGACTTGGCCCCAAAGCGTTTGAGCAGTGTGCTGGTTTCCTTCGTATCATGGATGGCAAAAACCCGCTTGATGCATCAGCGGTGCACCCAGAAGCTTACCCTGTGGTCAAAACCATTGCGGAGAAAACGGGTCGCGCAATGAAATCTATCATCGGTGACAGCAGCTTCCTTCGCACCGTCAATGCGATTGATTACACGGATGAGACCTTTGGTCTACCAACGGTCACCGACATCATCCGAGAGCTGGATAAGCCGGGCCGAGACCCTCGCCCTGAATTTAAAACCGCCACCTTCGCTGAAGGCGTTAACACTATTAATGATCTTGAGCCGGGTATGGTACTCGAAGGTGTGGTTTCGAATGTGGCTAACTTCGGTGCGTTTGTGGACATCGGTGTTCACCAAGATGGTTTGGTGCACATCTCTGCGCTAACAGACAAGTTTGTTGCCGATCCGCGTGAAGTGGTAAAAGCCGGCGACATCGTTAAAGTGAAAGTCATGGAAGTGGATGCGGGTCGTAAACGCATTGGCTTGTCGATGCGTCTTAATGATGAGCCCGGTGCGGATAACCGCCCTGCGCGTTCAAGCAAACCTGCTCGTGGTAATCAACGTGATAACCAACGTGGTGGTCAGCATCAACGTTCAAACCATCAAGAGTCGGGAAACAGTGCAATGGGCGGCGCATTCGCAGCAGCCTTCGCTAAAGCGAAAAAATAAGTTTCCCAGATAGTAAAAAAGAGCACCTTGAGTGCTCTTTTTTATCCAACCGCAATAATATCCGAAGGCGTATTCGGAGCGACTGAGTGCCCATAGTGATAACGAATCACCGTACGTCGCTTGGCCATTTTTCCTGCCATCAATGCCTCTTGAAGCACTTTTGCAGGCAAGCGAAAACGCATCGCATAGCCCTTACCTTGAGACTGACTGTAGCTGCTCAGTGACAGCAGGTAAAACAGGCGCTCAATCGGGTCTTCACGCTCAGGCGTCACCTCTTCAGCGTCATAATCCGGATGTTCAGCAGGATCCCATGCAGAGCGCTTGCGGCGTTTTTCTTCTTCATTAATTCGGCGTTCAGCGTTCGTCCGCGCCAGTTGAACGGTGGGCACGATCGGTTCACGCACTTTGTTGTCGCGCGCCGCCTGCTCAGTTTGTGGATTAACCGACGGAGCAATAACGGGGGCGCTGACACTGTTGGGCGACACTATCATAGGTCACGTTCCTCTGCTGTGAGTGATTTTCCCAAACCTCAACAACTAACCTAGATCGACAAGCAATCTATCTACTAGATTATCGGAAAAACAGTGCCAACCTTTACCTGTTTGTGCAAAAAAACCGCAAAAATTAGCGAGCTAACTCACGAACCCGTGCGATAAACTCTGCCGTTTCAGTAATGAAGGGAGCATGAGAAGAGGCCGTAAAAATATGACTCTGATGCGCATCCATTTCTTTGTCTAATGCACTAGCAACTCGCACTGGCACCAAACCATCTAAGCGCCCATACCAGCGATGCACAGGCATACTTAACGCAGCAAGTTCGCTGCGATAATCGAGCCTATCTAACCACTGCAGCCCTAACATCAATGCATCCGGGTTAGGCATAGGCCTAGATAGCACAGCCTGTTTGAGAAGCTTAATATCTTGGCGTGCGCTTGGACTCCCCATAGCTTGTAGCGCCATAAAGCGCTCAATCGTCACCGTGAAGTTATCACTAAGCTGCGTCATAAACGCTGCAAGTACGTCTTGTTTAATCCCGCGCCAACCTTCTCCTTGGGAAAATTTTGGTGAGCTCGCCAATGTCACTAATTGGCTAACTCGCACTGGATGCTCATGAGCGATATGCGTTGCGATCAATCCTCCCAAAGACCAACCAAGCCAGATGGCGCGCTCTGGTGCCTCCGATAGCAATGCGTCCACCAACTCAGTTAAAGAATCATAACCAACTTGATGACTATAGCCATAACCAGGTAAATCCACCGTGTGTACAGTGAAATGCCCGGCTAATTCACTCACGCACGCAGACCATACCGCGCCGTTCATGCCCCAGCCGTGGACTAACACCAAATCAGGTCCTTGCCCTGCCACCTGCCAATGTACTTTTGCCGAACTGCTCACACGCTCTCCTACTGATTTGGTTCTTTTCCTGCTTCGAATTGTCCCATGCTAATAGGATTCCTTTACACGTCAACTCAGACCAATGCGATTTTTATCTCAGCTACCTATGCAATGTCATGTCTGCGGTTTTACGATTGACCGCTCCCTCGGCCACAACCTTTGGTGTGAGCACTGTCAGCCATTATTTAACTTTGAACGTCATCGTTGCTCACGCTGTGGCCTGACTATGGACAATACCGCCGTAGTCTGCGGTACATGTCTCACCACGCCCCCGCCATGGCAAACTCTGACCTGCCTTGGCGATTATCGAACACCATTGTCGTCTTTTATACAACGTATAAAGCGACACAAAGAGCCTTGGTTATTACCACCGCTCAGTAAACTGCTCGCCGAACGTATTAATGAACCTGCACCCATACTGATTTGTGTCCCAACACTGCTTCATGTCGAACTAAAACGGGGCTTTAATCTTAGCGAGCTAATAATGCTGCAACTCGCGCAGCACCTACCGGGAGTGAAAACCGCAGACCGCGTTTTTCACAAGCACCTCCATACTGCGACTCAAAAGAGCCTCAATCGCCAACAAAGGCTGGAAAATGTGCGCCAAGCGTTCTCCCTTCAACAAATGCCAACATCCAAGCACGTCGCTATTATTGATGATGTGGTCACAACCGGCGCAACCGTTCGGCATCTGAGTGAATTATTACTTGAAGTGAACGTAGAAAAAATCGATATTTATTGTTTATGCCGTACCCCAAAGTAAGCCCGCTGTTGGGTTGTCAGCCAGATTGCGCAGAGGATGTGCAAAATTTTTTGGCATCTACTCGTGACAGGAGTAGAATGGGGGGTAATAACCTACAATCTTACTCAGGTATTCGTCGTGTCAAATCCAATTACTATTACAGAAAGTGCTCAAAGCCACTTCGCTAAACTGCTGGCTCAACAGCCAGAGGGAACGAACATCCGTGTTTTTGTCGTTAACCCGGGCACTCAAAACGCTGAGTGTGGTGTGTCTTACTGCCCACCAGAAGCGGTTGAGTCTAACGACACCGAATTCAAGTACGAAGCACTAGCAGCCTACGTTGATGAACTGTCGCTACCATTTCTAGAAGATGCAGAGATCGACTTCGTTACCGACAAAATGGGTTCACAGCTAACCCTAAAAGCGCCAAACGCAAAAATGCGTAAAGTTTCCGATGATGCACCACTGATGGAGCGTGTTGAGTACGCAATCCAAACTCAAGTTAACCCACAGCTTGCAGGTCACGGTGGTCACGTAAGTTTGATGGAAATTACTGAAGAAGGTATCGCTATCGTGCAATTCGGCGGTGGTTGTAACGGTTGCTCGATGGTGGACGTAACACTAAAAGAAGGCATAGAGAAACAGCTTCTTCAAGAATTCTCTGGTGAGCTAACTGCTGTCCGAGATATGACAGAGCACGATCGCGGCGAGCATTCTTACTACTAGCAAGGATGGCTCATTGCCAAATTTGTTTTCGAATCGAGCGCCAAGGTAAACCTTTGCGCTCTTTTTTTTAGCACTACTATTTGGCGCGCGTCCAAATCCTATATATATTAATCACTAACTACTATTCGAGTACCAAGTGCTCAATGTTTCAAACAATTACGTGTTTCAAACAACCTAGCGTTTCAGAAGACATTGGTACCCAGCGGAGGAGAACGCCCATGCGATCCAAAAAAGGACCTGAGATCTTAGCCCAAAAGACAGTAGCTGAATCTAGGCTATTCAAAATTGAGGCTTTAGACTTAGCGTTTTCGAACGGCGAAAAGCGCACGTATGAGCGCATGAAACCGAGTGGTCGCAACGCGGTCATGATGGTGCCGATCACTGAGCATGGGGATATTTTGCTGGTTCGTGAATATGCAGCAGGCACCGAGCGCTATGAACTAGGTTTTCCGAAAGGGCTCATCGACCTCGGCGAGACTACTGAGCAAGCGGCAGAGCGTGAGCTCAAAGAAGAGATTGGCTTTGGCGCCACTAAGCTGACACCACTTAAAGAGGTGATTCTCGCACCTTCCTATTTCTCCAGCCGTATGACCCTCTTTGTGGCTCAAGATCTCTATCCTGAGAAGCTAGAGGGGGACGAACCAGAGCCTCTAGAAATCGTGAAATGGCCATTGGCACAAGCTGATGAGCTACTGACTCATCTCGACTTCTCAGAAGCGCGCAGTATTACCGCATTGCTACTAATGCTAAGAATGAAGTCCGAGTTGGGGTTATAACGTGGCAACAAGACATTTAGATTTATCGCATCACCTTCCAGCAGTCATCGACATCGCTCGCCAAGCTGGTCAGCTTATTCTCGATATCTACGAGAACAAAGACTACGAAGAATTTACCAAAGATGACGAAACCCCGGTCACGAGCGCTGACTTGGCGGCACATAAACTGATCATGGAAAAACTGTCTGAGCTGACACCCGATATCCCAGTTTTGTCCGAAGAAGCGGCGGATATTAGTTTAGAGCAGCGTTCACAATGGAATACTTATTGGTTAGTCGACCCACTTGATGGCACTCAAGAGTTTATCGCTCGAAGCGGTGACTTTGCCACCATCATTGCGCTAGTGAGCAACAACAAGCCAATTATGGGCGTGGTGTATGCGCCGGTGTCAGGTGTGACCTATCACGCTTATGAAGGCAAAGGAGCGTGGAAAATTCCAAGCCTTGGGGAGAGCTTACGCATCAAAATACTCAAGCACGAGATGCCACAGCAATCTATCTCTATCGCCATAAGTCGCCGCCAGAACATCAATCGCATCACACAACGCATGAGTTCCGCTTGGAGCTATGATTTAGTGCCACTTGGCTCTGCCGCGCTTAAAGCTTGCTTAGTCGCCGAAGGGGCTGTCGATTGTTATCTGCGTCTTGGTCCTACCGGCGAATGGGATACCGCTGCGACACAATGCATTGTTGAAGAAGCCGGTGGCACCATTGTCGATACTAAGCTTCAGCCACTCTCTTACAACGAGCGCGAAACACTCGAAAACCCAAACTTTATTGTGATTGGGGATCGAGAACTGCCGTGGGATCAGATCTTAGTGCAGAGTTAACACTCTGTTTTAGATGATAAAATTTAAAAAGGAGGCTAAGCCTCCTTTTTATTTTGTTTAACATCGCACTCGCTTAGAATCGCCCTTGATAATTAAACGAATACCGCCCTTCGCCATCTGGATTACCAAGCCAATTCAACTGCTGGCGCATATTAGTTGGAAACTCAGATTCAGGTTTAAACCACGCCTGTGATTGATACTGTCTATTCGGCGTCACACTCGCAGAGAACTCACTCGACACCTGATTACTGCTTTGACTACCCGCAGCAGAAAGCACACTGTCCTCACAAGATAAGTCCACAATTGTCGGCCCTAGCCCTAAGCTACCGATAGGTGACTCAATGTATCCTGCATTCCACGATAAACTCCCATCACCACTGCCACACCATGGCGATGCATAATTGAGAGACTTAATGGCAAGCTCTAGCTGACCACCCGCTTTGATTGGTAGTGGAATTGGCGCATATTGAACCACAGTATCGGCAGGGATTGAGGCAAGCACATTCTCGAGGTAGGCACCTGACATGCTCACACCAAGATTACCTCGCCCTGATAAGCCCAAAGTGCTGCCACCTCCAAATCGCAATGAATACTCTGGTGAAAGCGTCAAAAGACTAGACCAGCTAAACTGCCAAGAGACATCGCCAATGGAGTATTGTTGGAATCGGACATTCTGTGCGCTGCCCTGCCAAATAGTCCCCGTAGTACCATCTAGAGTCAGCTCTCTAGGCATCGGGGCATAGCTCATCACAACACTGGCTGGGAGGTGATAAATCGCGCTCGCTGCAAAAACCGTAGTACACAACAAACTGTACTTGATGACTTTTTTCACCACTTAGCCACCTCTTTTAAATTGCAATCGGTTGACTTCAATAACGCCAGTTTGATCTGCCTTGTCGATATCAAGGATCTCGACCGTCACGCCATGGTTATCTTGTAAATAAAACAGCCAATTGACAAAAAACTCAAATGGAATCGGTTTGATCCAGACTTGAAGTTGCTCGTTGCGCGGTTGCATGCGAATTAGCTCAACGCTAAATCGACTCGTTGACGAGGTGATCACGCGATTAAGCGGCTCTTTCGACACCACTACACCGCCCGCTTGTCTTTGCTGAGAAATATCATCCGCTTTTTGCTTCACCCACGTGAGCAACTGCCTCTCAGATTGAATGCGCGATTGCGCAAGCTCAGTTCGTTGAGCAAAAGGGGCTAAAATCCCCCAGTAAATAATGCCAAGCACGACCACCAGCGAGCACGCAACGACCAGTCGCTGCTCTCGCTGACTAATACTCAGCCACCAGCTTTGAAGGTTCAGTAATAATCCTTTCATTACGCTCTACTTCTTCTTAAGTACAAAGTTACCCATAACCACCTCGCCGTTACGATTAAGTGGCCCTTGGGATACTTCAAATTGCGTTTCTAACTTCACTCGCGCCGCCTCGAAACTATCAAAGTCTCGACTGGTGACATTCATGCGAACTTCATTCCGATTGCCATCGAAAGTAAAACTCTGCACTTGCATGCCATTCACTTGCCCTACCGTGTCGGGTAGTTTCGACAGCCACTCCAACACAGAGGCACTCGATAGGTCACTGCCTCCTAATCGCTTCAGCTCATCATCCAGCTGGCGCTTGAGGTAGCTCACCGTCGGGATACGCTTTTTGTCTGGCAGAACCGCTCGGAAAATTCGTTCACTTTCGGCGCGATAGGCGGCCGCTTGTGCCTCGTATTGATTCACCAGCACTACTTGCTCTGCCACCAATGCGACAACCAACACCGAAGCAGCAATAGCGACTTTCTGCCAAACTTTCCAATGCCTTAAAAACGATGCTTTCGGCTTAAACTCACCGGTCATCAAGTTAGCGCTCGCTTCTACGGTGCCCTTTGACAGCAGCGCCATCGCCGGCTCTGGCGGCATGCTTTGCCAGTCGATATGCAAAGAGCGCTCAGCCAGCGATTTGGCAACCGGAGAGTAGCTCTCTATCACCACTTTGCTGTCATCGTCACTCGTCGATTGAACTAAGTAATCGGAGTCAATGACCGCATCCATCCAGCCCTCATCGACAACAAGGCCGCTTTGATTGCCCGTACGAAACAACCATTGACCGTCGAGGTGAATCGAGCTGATATGGTCTGTTTGCGGCAACGCTAGGACATCGGGGATCACTTTTTTGACTTCTATACCGTGCTCTGCAAAGCGATCAATCACATGCGTAAGGTATTGGCGATCCACCGCAGCGATAGAAGCGCGGCCACCTTGTTTATTAAAGATGGTAAAGTGCAGCTCATCGACATCTTGTGCTATGTCATCTTCGACAATAAACGGCAACATCGACTCAAACTGACGCGCGCCACCCGCTGGGATCTCGACATCAGCAAAGTGCACATCCTGTCCACTCAGCATCAGCAACGTCACGCGCTGCTGTGCATACTCTTTTATGTCAGCGAGCTGGTCGAGGTTATTAAGCTCTCCGCTGGCTATCACTTCTTGCTGACTAGTTGACCATACCGCCCAATGTATTTGGCTATCTGGTTGGCTATTCAGGCGAACGGTTAAGAACTCGCTCACTAAATCCTCCAAATCGACGACGAACGACCGTCACTTCCTGCCTATCTTGGCTATAAAACAGGCTGCGAAGACGCATCCGCGACTCTCCAACAACAACCTGAGTGTCCATTTCAAAATAGGCACTGTCTACAGCAAGATACTGTTGCGCTTGCTGTTTAGTATTATCATCCACGCTGGCCATCTGCGACTCAGCGAGAAATTTATCAATCCCGGACCAACCATCAAATGGGCGGTTCTCTATCATTTGTCTCGCATTTTCTAGCGAGAGATTCGGCGCAAATAGCGCTGATAATAGCCCAGCCTGCTCTTCAACCAGCGTATTTACATTGAGGCGCCAGTCGCTTGTTGGCAATGCACAAACAAAAAGGCTGATACTGAGCATCGCCTCACCGCTCATCTGATTAATCGCCCTAAGCTCTGAGCTATCAGCGATCAAGCCATTAGCCGCCACATAGGCAGGAGAGAGCGATTCATAGTAGCTGTCTCCGACACCGGATACCGAGCGCACACTGGTCTCTTTGTTGACAAACTCCCATGTGGAGTCCGCCACCTGCTCGGCTTGGTAGTTTTCGACTCCACTTTCCTCGAGCAGCTTTTGGAAAAAGCGAACTAAAAATGGCTTGGTTGCGCTGTTTTGATTCGGCTGCACCGTCGATAACGCATTGATATTAAAACAAGCCTGCATATCACGAATGTAGCCCGTCGCTTCACCATAATCGAGCGGATAAGTACGCTCTTCAATCGCCCAAGGCTGGTTGAGGTTCACATTGTCCTTATTATCTTTGTAGCTCTCTTTTATCGCCACCGATGCCAATGCTTCAACGCCAATCGCATACCAATAAGCTTGCTGATAATTCACCTGGTTAGACGCGCGCGTAAATTGACTAAATAGGCGCTCCGACATCGTGGCTGCAATAGACACCATAATGGCAAGTAACAGCAGAATCACAATCAAGGCAACCCCTTTTTGGGATTTAACCGTCACTCTTGTCATGAGTTGCCGCCTTGGTTATTACCTTGGTTGTTACCACCCTCGGAGCCATTATTGTTACCGCCAGGTGTCGCATTGAGCGTACCCGCTGGAGCCAGATAGATACGGTTAATTTCATCAAAATCCTCAAAACGGATTTTTACTTCCACCGCAAGCGGAAGCGTCATGTCGGTTTGCCACTCATTACTCCAAGATTCGCCATTATAAAAACGCATATCAAACGCTTCCACCTTGGTAAATATGGGGAGCACCACAGGAGGCTCGCCCACACTAGTATCCGGATAACGCCACCACAAACGCTCAAGCTTACCTCCTTGAAGGCGGTAACCAATCTTAGCCACTTCACCACGTGGAAATTGGTTTTGCGGGTTAAGCCAACCGAGACGAGCAAACAGTAAGCCGCGTCCTTCAGACTCCAACAACCCTTCTTGCCACAGCATCAGACGAGACAGAGGCTCTTCCCCTTCATGACGAAACTGACGCAGCGCCAACTGCTTAAAGTCACTATCTAGATAAACAAAGCCACGCTGAATTTCTTGTAGTCGAGTGCTGCGCTCTAGAGAAAGCTCATTGCTACGCTGCACCTGATTCACCACTTGATAGGCCGCTACGCTTAAGCTGGCAAAAATCGCTATGGCCACCAGCACTTCGATAAGAGTAAAGCCTTTAACACGGTTACTTGTCGACATAGCTTCTCACCGTCACTATCGGGCTCGCTTTCGCATCAGTGGCAACACTTACATCCACCGCCGAGAGTAAGTTATCTGCCGTTTCAACCGGCTGAATGTTCCAATACCACTCGCGCCCCGCTAGTTTCTCTTTGCCTTTCTTAGCTTTAGGCTTTGCGGTGTCGAGCATAAGCTTAGCCATCTGATTGTCGACCACCATACTGGCAAACGCCTTCTCTTCCAGATAGCTTAGGGTGTTAATATGCTGACTGACCGCTCGGATGATGGAGATGGCCGCCGTGGCAAATATCGCCAGCGCAATCAGCACCTCTAACAGGGTCATGCCTCTAACGGTCTTTTTCATTCCAATCTTTCACATCCATAAGCGCCAACTGCCCATTTTCTTTGACTTCGACGTACCAGGTTTGCTCTTGCAGTGCTCGATTCACCGGCGCAACAACAAATGCACCTTCGGTGATCTCTCCGCTAGAGAGAATAAAGACTTGTGGTGGCTTTTCTGGTTTTTTCTCTTTTTCCACATCAGCAAACATGTCTTCATCGAACAAAGAGCCAGGCTCAAATAACCTATCACTCTCGCCCCAAATACCCGTGCTTAAATCGAGCTTAATCGACAAGGTCTCTGGCAATGTCGTCTCTTCTGGGATCTTACTGAGTGACACGCGCTGCCACCCTTCAGAAGTTAATTCAAGAAACACGTATTGCTTTTTGGCTTCATCAACACGTATACCAAAATCTTTACCTGCCAACATCGCTTCTTCGTTGAACAGTTGTAGCCTTTGGTATAAACGCTGCGCTTGCTGTTTGGTGTCGTCACTTTGATTCTGAGGCAGGGTCGAAATCACCGCTACTGCACTGATAGACAACAGCACCAGTACCAGCATGATTTCCAGTAAGGTAAAACCTAATTGATGACGTTTTGACTGCAACAACATGGAGATTCACTTTGAACTAAGGAGAGGCGAACCGCCTCTCCTTTGGTGATTACTGGAAGTCTTGGATGTTCCAGTTACCGATATCAGCCGCAGGGCCTTCACCGCCCTCTTGACCATCAGCACCTAGTGTAAAGATGTCGATAGTGCCTTTATCACCTGGGCTTAGGTATTGGTATTCGTTGCCCCATGGATCAGCAGGTAGACGACGAATATAACCGCCGTCGCGGTAGTTGCGTGGCTCTGGGTTGGTTGGTTTGGTTACCAACGCTTCTAAGCCTTGATCCGTCGTTGGGTAAACACTGTTATCCAGCTTGTACATATCAAGCGCATTTTCCAAAGCAACAATATCCGTCACCGCTTTCTGTTGGTCTGCTTTCTCTTTGTTACCCAGCAAGTTAGGTACGACAAAGCTTGCCAAAATACCTAGAATAACAACCACTACCATTACCTCTAATAAGGTAAAGCCGGATTGTTTTTTCATTGTTTTTTTCATCTCTCACTCCAAATAAATATCCTCAAGTTGAGGACAATACTAACCATCTGACTGATTGGATTAACCAGACATCAAATTGTTCATTTCCAAAATCGGCATTAGGGTCGCCATCACAATAAACAGTACCAAACCTGCCATTAAGGCGATCAGTGCAGGTGTGAAGATGCCAAGAGCAATGTTTACCGTCGATTCAAAGCTTTGATCTTGGTTATCAGCCGCACGCGTCAGCATGCTTTCTAGCTCTCCACTTTGCTCACCACTGGCAATCATGTGCAGCATCATAGGTGGGAAAAGCTTGGTTTGCTCAAGTGCCTTACGAAGACTTGCCCCCTCTCGCACGTTATCGGCCGCCGTGGACACTTGCTTCTTAGCAAAGTGGTTGGTCATCACATCCACAGAGACTTTCATCCCTTCTAGGATAGGAATGGCACTCGAAGTACAAATCGCTAAGGTGCGCGCAAAACGCGATGTATTCAGACCACGAGCAATTTTACCAATGAGAGGAAGCCCTAACACTTTGGTGTCCCAGCTCATGCGAATCGATGGCTTACGAAGCGCGGCTTTGATTAAATACAAGGTCAGCGCAAAACCACCAAGCAGCAATAAGCCCCACTCTTGGATAAAGTCACTAGAAGAGAGCAAAAACTGTGTCGATGCTGGCAGCTCTTGCCCCATTTGAACAAACTGACCGACAATTTTGGGCACCACTGCCGCTAGCAAAAACGCCACAATCGAGACTGCAAATACCACCAGCACAACAGGGTAAATCATCGCTTGTTGCAGCTTAGAGCGCATTTTCTGACGATTCTCGGCATAATCCGCAAGGCGCTCCAAAATAGAATCTAGGTGGCCCGACTTTTCTCCGGCTGCGACCATGGAGCGAAACAGCTCATCGAAGACATGTGGATAATCAGCAAGACTGTCAGACAGCGTATAACCTTCGGTGACTTTAGAGCGAATGGCCGCCAACATAGTGCGAATGCGTGGCTTTTCTGACTGCTCAGATACCGCTCGCAAACACTCTTCTAACGGCATACCAGATTGAACTAAGGTGGATAGCTGTCGCGTAATCAGTGCCAAATCAGGCGTACTTAAACCACGCTTAAACATCGGTTTTGCACTGGCTGCACCGGATGAATTTGACGACGCCTTACCTTTGGCTTCAACAATATCAACCGGGATAAGGCCTTGTTCTTTTAGACGCTGGCGCGCCTGACGAGCATTATCACCTTCAATCAACCCTTTGACTTGCTTACCTTTGGCATTGAGTGCCTTATATTCAAATGCCGCCACTTACGCTTCCTTAGTCACGCGCATGACTTCTTCAAGCGAGGTCACGCCGAGTCTGACTTTATGGAAACCATCATCACGGATGCTTGGGGTATGAGAGCGCACGGCTTTTTCGATCGCTTGCTCACCCGCTTCGTCATGGATCAACGATTGCACCTTATCATCGACCATCAGCAGCTCATGAATACCCGTACGGCCGCGATAGCCTTTCTGATTACAACGCTCACAGCCAACCGCCTTGTGCAGTGTTAGCGGCTCAGACTCTGCAAGACCAAACAGTTGTTTCGTGGCTGCGTCCGCTTCGTAGGGCTGTTTGCAGTCCTTACACAGAGTTCGCACCAAACGCTGCGCCAACACGCCCAATAGTGATGAGGAGATCAAAAATGGCTCAATACCCATATCACGCATACGTGTGATCGCGCCTACAGCCGTATTGGTATGCAATGTCGACATCACTAGGTGACCGGTCAATGACGCTTGGACGGCAATTTGCGCCGTTTCTAGGTCACGGATCTCACCCACCATCACCACATCAGGATCTTGACGCAAGATAGCACGCAAGCCTCGAGCGAAGGTCATATCGACTTTAGGATTCACTTGAGTCTGACCGATACCATCAATATCAAATTCAATCGGGTCTTCAACGGTGAGGATATTACGCTCATTGCTGTTGATCTCTTGTAAGCCCGCATACAGCGTGGTCGACTTACCAGAGCCGGTGGGACCAGTGACCAAAATGATGCCGTGAGGACGGCCGATAAGATGTCTAAAGTTGGCATGGTTATCTGCCGTCATACCTAAGCTGTGTAGATCGAGGCGAGTGGCGTTTTTGTCTAATAGACGCATTACCACTCGCTCGCCATGCGATGACGGCATAGTTGATACACGCACATCCACTGCTCGACCACCGATACGCAGTGAGATACGACCATCTTGTGGTACGCGTTTTTCAGCGATATCCAGCTTAGCCATGACCTTAACGCGCGATACCAAAAGTGGCGCCAGTTTGCGACTTGGCGCCAGAACGTCACGCAATACACCATCAATACGAAAACGGATCGACAGCACTTTCTCGAAGGTTTCGATATGGATATCAGACGCACCTTCTTTGATCGCCTCGCCAAGCATGGCGTTGATCAATTTAATGATTGGCGCATCATCATCGGACTCTAACAAATCTTCATCTTGAGGCAGATCTTCTGCCAAAGAGAAGAAGTCGTCACTATCCGCGCCAATATCTTCCATCAACTGTCTAGCTTCAGAGGAGTCACGCTGGTACGCCTGAGTCAACTTGGCATCAAACTCGCTCGACGGCAGTGCATGCAATGAAAACGGCTTTCGAAATACCCGCTTTACTTCCTGCAAAGCATTAAGCGCCAGCGGTTCTACATAATAGAGAACCGACTGCGACTCCTGCGCTTCAAACACCACTTTAAAGCGATTCGCAAAGCTAAACGGCAAACGGTTTGCTAGCGGGCGATGCTCTGGGCTTTCCATCATTACTTCGCTTCCACCTGATCAATAAACGCTTGGATCTCTGATGGGTAACGCGCCGTCTCATTAAACTCAGGCAGAACAGGGATAAAGCCATCATCCATTAGCTTAAGGCCTTTGTCCGCTTTGAACAGCTGCTCAGCGCGAATGTAGTTGTACTTACGCTGCGTGATGCCGTCTGATGTCATGCCATCACGAATGATGGTTGGCTTAATGAATACCATCAAATTCTTCTTCTCTACCGTAGTAGAGGTCGACGTAAACAAGCGGCCAAGATAAGGAATATCGCCTAAGAACGGTACTTTCGATTCGCTCTCTGCGGCACGCTCATCAATCAAGCCACCAAGCACCAGCATTTGGCCATCCTGGATCATGACTGAAGTGTTGAGCTGACGCTTAGCAAAGCGCACGTCAACGGCACCATTCGCACCTAGGACGTTAGAGACTTCTTGCTCAATGTTGAGCTGAACTGAGTTACCTTCGTTAATCTGTGGGACGACTTTTAGCTTAATACCCACTTCCTTACGATCAACGGTTTGGAATGGGTTGCTGTTGTTTGAGCCTGCTGTTGACCCCGTCAGAACTGGGACTTCTTCACCGACGATGAACGAAGCTTCACCGTTATCCATTACAGTAATGCTTGGCGATGACAGAATGTTCGAATTTGACTGACTAGAAACCGCGGTGATGAGTGCTGTCCAGTCACCGAGGGCAATGCCGACGGCAGCACCTTGCACGCCGCTCAATGCGCTTGCCAATTTAGAGAAGTCACCGGTTGTTGTCGTTTCTACGTTGTATGGATTGCCATCAGCATCGACACGAGTTTCCGTGGTCTTCTTGTCTTTGGCTTCTTCCATGCCGACCATCACGCTACCGATAGACGCACCTGTGTTGCTAAACTGCACCACACTGCCACCATTGACCGAGCCCCACTGAACACCGAGGTTAGCACCATCAACGTCAGCCAATTCTACAATGAGAGCTTCAATCAAGACTTGCGCGCGGCGAATATCCAGCTGAGAGATCACCTCAAGTAGCGCCTTCATAATATCTGGCGGAGCAGTCAGTACTAGCGCATTGGTATCTGGGTGCGCGGCAATCATGACTTCACTGCGATTCGCTGTAGAACCTGATTTTGTTCCTGCTTGCTTCTCTTTTTGCAGGTTATCTGACACGCCTTTCAGCACATCGACCAAATCTTCCGCTTTGGCGTATTTTAGGTATTGAACACGGTTATTGCCTTTAGTGGCCATTTCAATGTCCAGTTGACCAATCAAACGGCGCAAGCGTTGACGCACTTTAGGGTCACCGGAAATAAGAATTGAGTTAGTACGCTCATCAGCCACCAGCTTAGGTTGTAAGAACGCAGGAGTATTTTTGGCATCCGTGGTTTTGTTCAGCGCATCGACAATACGCACCATTTCTGCTGCAGACGCGTTTTTCAGCTCTACTACTTCCACTTCTTTATCACCAGCTTGGTCAACACGCTTGATAATTTCCGCTAGGCGGTTTACCACCGCAGCGCGGCCTGTGATCAAAATGATATTCGCCGGGTCATAATGCACTACGTTACCCGCACCAGCGTTATCATTGAGCTGCCTTAGCAGTGGCGACAACTCACGTACCGAGACGTTTTTAACCGCAACCACACGAGTGACCACAGTATCGCCCACGGCAATATCAGTATCACCGACAACGGGAATCGCGGAGGTTTTCGCGTCTTTGGCTTTGATAACTTTTAGAATGCCGTTGTCCATCTCAACCACAGCGAAGCCATACACTTCGAGAACGTTGAGGAAAAAGCTGTAATACTGCTCTTCATTCAGTACGTCATAACTGCGCACATCGACTTTACCGCGTACGGAAGGATCAACGATGATGGTTTTGTCGAGGTTGCGCCCAACAATATTGATAAACTCATGAAGGTCAGTGCCTTTAAAACTGGCGCTAAATTCATTGGCTGATACCGCGGGTGCAGCCATCAGGCTCCCCATCAATAACCAGGTACTTGTTTTAAGCCAACTTTTCACTTATTGCTCCCTTGTAATACTGTCGACATGACTAAAACTGAATGAAGATGTCATGTTGCTGTCCATCGCGTTCAACGGTGAGGTTTAACTCGGTTAGGTCGGTGATGGATTGATAAATCTGCCCCATCGCAGCAGGGTCAGTTAGGTCAGCACCATTGAGTGCGATGGCGATATCGCCATTTTGTAAACCAACCGAATTGAACAGCTCAGGGTCTCGCCCTGGGCTCACTCGATAACCTGCTACCTTGCCATCACGCTTTACTTGAGAAAGCCTGACGTATTGGAATATTTGCTGTGGGTCTTGGGTAATGGTGCTGCGGATCGCAGCTAGTTTCTCTTCTGAATCGACCGGATTGTTACCTGCGATGTTCGAAGCCGCAGCTCTAGGGCGCTGATTCAATTCCAACTTTTTATATTCCAACCCCTCTAGCATGACGGTTTCATCACGGCCAGAATTGGAAATAATAATCCGATCGATAAGAACTGCATTCACAGTTGCACGGGTACCATCAATCTGTTCACCGATACCATAAGTGCCTTGCTTACCTCTATGAGCAACGACGGCTAGACTGCGCTCAGGGTTCGAACTCACCACGGAGCCGACAAGAACCACATTAAGACGAGTTTTAGGCGCGTCAGTGACTACCGGTGCTTGCACCACTTTTTGCTTTTTGCTGTAACGACCAAAAATATTGGCATTGTTGATATCTGACGACTGCAGCTTAGTCGTTTGCACATTATTTGGGGCATTCACTGCCGTTGGTGCAACCCAGCGTGTTACGGAGTGCGATTGCGGAAACAACTGCCACAACAAAGCCCCAGCGATCCAAGAAGAGATAACAAGCAACACTAAGGTGACAATAAGACTAATTTGAGACTGGTACTGCGTACAACGTCGTAAAAATGAAGTTAAAGAGGCCGCGGTCATGCCATTCGCCGATATAGATATTCCTTTCACCCTTTTAACTTCCTGCTAGGTAATGAACGTTCCGATATTTCACTATGTTATAAATCTCGAAGATATAAGCAACCTTTTTACTCATTGCCAACCGACAGACTATAGCATATCTGCTGTGACAGTAATGCTATTGCGAATGTGGGGTTGAATTTTTTAGATCTGAGCACCATTTAGTACACCAATAGCAAGATAAATCTATCACTAGTTCAGTTTGGCTCACCAATACTGACTTAGAAACTAGGAATGACAATGAGTTCCGAGAATAATTCCGTTCGTTTGGACAAATGGTTGTGGGCTGCTCGCTTCTATAAAACCAGAAGTATCGCACGAAATATGGTCGACGGCGGCAAAGTCCACTACAATGGACAGCGCTCGAAGCCGAGCAAAATAGTGGAATTGGGAGCAGTGATCGCCCTGCGCCAAGGTAATGAAGAGAAAACCGTGGTCATTGAGCGAATCTCTGATCAACGTCGAGGTGCACCGGAAGCCCAGACTCTCTATAGCGAGACTTCAGAGAGTATCGCCAAGCGAGAAGACAACGCGTTGAAAAGAAAACTGCACGCACATAACCCAAGTCCAGAGCGTCGACCTGACAAGAAACAGCGTCGAGACATCATTAAATTTAAACACCAATAAGCTGGAGCTTCCTCAATGGCTAACAACATACTTAACCGCTACCTTTTTGAAGAACTGTCTGTGCGCGGCGAACTCGTGCAACTGGATACCGCTTATCAAGAAATTCTATCAAGCCAAGACTACCCAGCTCCGCTACAAAAGCTACTTGGTGACCTACTCGTGTCCACCAGCCTTTTGACTGCGACACTTAAGTTTGAAGGCTCGATTACGATGCAGCTTCAAGGTGACGGTCCGGTATCACTTGCTGTAATCAACGGTGACCACAACCAAAAGCTTCGTGGTGTAGCGCGTTGGGAAGGTGACATTGCCGACGATGCCAACATCCATGACATGATGGGCAAAGGCTACCTAGTTATCACCATCACTCCTGATAAGGGCGAGCGCTACCAAGGTGTCGTAGGCCTAGAGGGTGACACACTTGCTGAAGTTCTTGAAGGTTACTTCGAACGCTCTGAGCAGCTAAAAACACGCTTGTGGATCCGCACAGGTGAGTTTGAAGGTAAACCACATGCTGCAGGTATGATGCTACAGGTGATGCCTGATGGTACAGGTTCAGCTGAGGACTTTGAACATCTAGAGCAACTGACCAATACCGTAAAAGACGAAGAGTTATTTGGCCTAGAGGCGAACACGCTGCTGTATCGCTTGTACAACCAAGATAAAGTACAAGTATTCGAACCAAAACAAGTCGAGTTTTTCTGTGGCTGCTCACGTGAGCGCAGCGCGGGTGCCATTTCAACGGTAGCACAAGAAGAGATCATGGATATTCTTGCACAAGATGGCGAAGTCGCACTTCACTGTGATTACTGTGGTACCACGTACGCTTTCGACGAACCAGAAATCAAAGCGATTTTTGCGGATGCTCAATCAGCATCTGGTGATAACACCGTTCACTAAAATCTGAACGTTTTCAAACCCAAAAGCCAGCTCGTTAACGAACTGGCTTTTTTTGTTCGTTTTTTTTAACAACGTTGCAAAAAACATGAACAGAACATCTAACTAGAGGTGGTTTTATTGTGTTACATTTGATCTAGCGCAAAGGTTTGCTTTGAGGAAAAATCACCCAAATTCAATA
The DNA here is from genome assembly GCF_059412285.1 of Vibrio sp. CB1-5. Taxonomy (NCBI): domain Bacteria; kingdom Pseudomonadati; phylum Pseudomonadota; class Gammaproteobacteria; order Vibrionales; family Vibrionaceae; genus Vibrio; species Vibrio sp. CB1-5. The sequence goes on from NZ_JBJHPB010000013.1 coordinate 107,848, forward strand.
TGTGATAAAACACTTAAAACCATCAATAACTGATGAGTAATTTTTGAGCTACCTCCCTGTTTTCTCGGATATCCGTTGCTAGCATGGAGTTCAAAATAAAAAACAAAATAACAACTAAACAATTATTACTACAATTTTAAAATCCCTACAAAAATCCAATAAGGAGCACCTATGACCGTTATGGACATTAACAAGGCTGCACAAATCGATCTAACCAAGTACGGAATCACTGGCGTAACTGACATCGTTCGCAACCCAAGCTACGAACAGTTATTTGAAGAGGAAACTCGCGAAGGTCTAGAAGGCTACGAGAAAGGCGTAGTTACTGAGCTTGGCGCCGTTGCTGTAGATACGGGGATCTTTACTGGACGCTCTCCAAAAGACAAATTTATCGTTAAAGACGCCACAACTGAAGAAAACATGTGGTGGACTAACGACAAGGTTAAAAATGACAACAAACCTATGTCTCAAGAGGTATGGAGCGACCTTAAAACTCTGGTTACTGGTCAACTATCCAATAAACGTTTATTTGTGATCGACGGATTCTGCGGTACCAACCCAGATACTCGCCTATGCATTCGTATTATCACTGAAGTAGCGTGGCAAGCGCACTTCGTTAAAAACATGTTCATTCGTCCAACAGAAGAAGAGCTCGCAACCTTCGAGCCTGATTTCGTTGTTATGAATGGCGCTAAATGCACCAACCAGAAATGGGAAGAGCACGGCCTTAACTCTGAAAACTTCACTGTGTTCAACCTAACTGAAAGAATGCAGCTTATCGGTGGTACTTGGTACGGCGGCGAAATGAAGAAAGGTATGTTCGCAATGATGAACTACTTCTTACCACTTCGTGATATCGCCTCTATGCACTGTTCTGCAAACATGGGCGAAGACGGTGATGTGGCGGTGTTCTTTGGTCTATCTGGTACAGGTAAAACCACACTATCAACCGACCCTAAACGTGCGCTAATCGGTGACGATGAACACGGCTGGGATGATGACGGTATCTTCAACTACGAAGGTGGCTGCTACGCGAAGACTATCAACCTATCGAAAGAAGCTGAGCCAGACATCTACAATGCGATCCGCAGAGATGCGCTACTAGAGAACGTGACTGTTCGCAATGACGGCTCTATCGACTTTGATGATGGTTCGAAAACAGAAAATACTCGTGTTTCATACCCACTTCACCACATTGACAACATTGTGAAGCCAGTATCGAAAGGCGGTCACGCGAATAAGGTGATCTTCCTATCTGCTGATGCGTTCGGTGTTCTACCACCAGTATCTAAGCTAACGCCAGAGCAAACTAAGTACCACTTCCTATCAGGCTTTACGGCTAAGTTAGCTGGTACTGAGCGTGGCATCACAGAGCCAACGCCAACCTTCTCTGCGTGTTTCGGTGCCGCGTTCCTAACGCTACACCCAACTAAGTACGCAGAAGTACTTGTTAAGCGTATGGAAGCTGCTGGCGCTGAGGCCTACCTGGTTAACACTGGCTGGAACGGCACAGGTAAACGTATCTCTATCCAAGATACTCGCGGCATTATCGATGCGATCCTTGATGGCTCTATCGAAAATGCAGAAACCACTAGCATTCCTGTGTTTAACCTAGAGGTACCGACCTCACTTCCAGGCGTGGATCCATCTATCTTAGATCCTCGTGAAACCTATGTTGACCCTCTTCAGTGGGAAAGCAAAGCGGAAGATCTTGCCAAGCGCTTCATCGCGAACTTCGACAAGTATACCGATAATGCTGAAGGCCAAGCTCTGGTTGCAGCAGGCCCACAACTAGACTAATAAGTTAGATATAAATCCAACTTTTTAAACCCAGCCCCCTAATTTAGAGGGGCTTTTTTCATCTATACACGCTAAATTATTGTTTATGTTGAACGATTAGGCTTTGTCACTGTGGTAAGAAAGTTTGTAGCACTGTTCGTTGCCCTCATGGCACTGGGTCTGCTTTCCATTTTGTTGGTGTTTGGTGTATTGCATACTCAATACGCAAAGCCAATGGTGAGCTACGCGCTAGAGAAAATACTGAATATTCACATCTACAGTGAAGCCGTCCACTATCACTATCCTAATCAGATCACATTTGAAAACGCTCGATTTGAGATTGCGGAACAGCCGCCAATTGAAGTTGCGACGCTTTCTGTTTGGTTGGCAGGTCATTTGTCGACTCAACAACCACTCACTGTTCAAGAATTACTGATTGATGGCACGACCCTAAATGGCAGAAACCCACTCCCCTTAGAGTTGATTGAGCGCTGGCAGATCGAAAACCTGGCGATTGATCATATGGATTACAGCGACAATGAACTGATCATCAACGATCTGCGCCTGCAAGTAAAAGGACTTATCGCTGGTGATTCACTTATGTCATCTCAAGGCGAAATCCAACTAGAGGCTTCTCAACTCAATTATCAAGGCTCTGCGCTGCATGATGTTTTACTTGACGGCCTGTTTGCGAAAGATAACAGCAAGCTGTACGGTGTTTCCTTCACATGGAACGGCGCAAATATCTCTACACAAGCGCAAAAATTCGAACGCGGATGGTCATTAGTTAACACCACCATCAATCGCTTAAGCCTAGAGCAAACCCATCTTGATGACCCTTGGTTTTCATTATTTCAGAAGTACGTTAATCACATCAACAGCCTTGATATTCTTAACTCATCGCTAAATTATAATGGCATTAAGATCAACAACATAAGCGCTTCTTTTGAGGGTATGGAGCTCGATAAAACGCCATGGTCTCAGCAGCAAGCTTATCTCTCTATCGATGCGGATCAAATCGTCTGGCAAGGATTTGAGTTTATCGAGCCGACGATAGAGCTCTATGCCAGTAAAGATCAAATCCAAATAGCCGACTTAGATACACGGCTTGAGCAAGGGCGCGTACAAGTGTCGGGAGAACTCACCCCCAACACAGTTAAGCTGGATAAGGTTAATATTGATGGCATCAAGTTTATCCAAGAGTCTAGTGATGCCTCTTTACTGACTCTATTTAATGCCATCGACGTCGACGACATTAAGACGCTCTCTATTGATAATGTGACCTTTAATCGCTCTCAGTGGATTCAACTGGCCAGCAAGCCATTTTGGCAAGTCACTGGTTTCAATATGGAGGCGAATGACCTCGTCCTTAAAAAAGACTACCAGTGGGGATTGTGGCAAGGAAAAGCAACGGCATCTGCCAATAGTGCAAGTATCGACAAAGTACTCGCCAATCAGATCATTATTGAAACCGAAAGCAAACAGGGCAAGTGGCAGTTAAATCGCTTATTTGTTCCATTTGACCAAGGTTACCTAACGGCCAATGCTGAGCTCGACTTTGCTGCGCCAAGCCAACCACTTAAAGTCAGCGCCAACGCTTTCTCTCTGCCGGTGCAGCTTACCCAATACCTAAGTAACCCTACTACGCTAGGATTCACCGGTGCAGCCGATGTCGAGCTTGCGATGAGCGCTTTGATTGCTGATAAACACGCTTTCTCTCAAACAGTATCTGGAGCACTCAACGCAAGCTTCTACAATACTACAGCCGTTACAGAACATTCTCAGACGCCGTTTTCAGTCGATATCACACCGCTGAAATTAACCGCAGATAGAGGGAGAGTGGAACTGATGCCATTTAAGATCGCTAGCGAAAACCTTAACGGTGAAGCGAAGCAGAGTATTGATTTGAGCTCGCAGCCTCTTGAAGCTCTCAGCATCGAGATAACCGAGTCCTGTGAGAGCTCTTATAAACTATACATGCTCACTGGTGAGATCACCGCAACACCAATAGAGAAGTGCCAATAAAAGTAGCCCCCACCTGAGGTGAGGGCTAATCTGTTAACTCGACAGTAGCTTGTCGTGATAATTAGGTAGTAGCATGTAGGTACCGACAAACTCAACCGCTGGTGTATCACCGCTATAGATAGTCACGTTGATCACGATTCTTGCTTTCTTACCTGCGGCGAGTCTGTCCAAATCACCACTAATGCCATCTAATGATGTGATAGAGACTGGGCTGGACTCCACGGGATGTCGATAGCGAATTCGGCTATCTGCCAGCACGATATCCGCTACCAAACCACGTTCGCGCATCAGTAACCAAGTCATGCCCCAGCCCGTTAACGTCGCCAACGTAAACGCAGAGCCGGCAAACATAGTGTTATGAGGGTTGAGGTTAGGATTGAGCTGCGCACTGCATTCAAAGCGATAACCAGTATATTGATTGATCTTAATACCCATCTTGTCACTAATAGGTATCTGCTGCTCCCAGCGCTCTTGTAGCTCGGCACACCATTCTGGTCTGCGAAGAACTTTGGCTAAAGGATCGAGCGGTTTCACCATTTGTTGGTGACGTACTGGCCCTTTCTGGTCATTAAGCTCGCCCTGGCTACTAAAGCCATTTTTTTCATAGAAAGAGATGGCATCTTCTCGAGCATTACACACCAAGCGCTTAACGCCTTCTTGACGAGCAAAGGACTCAAGTGCAACCAACACTAATGACCCCATGCCTTTGTCACGACGACTGCTCTTCACAGCCATGTAGCGAATTTGGCCTTCATTATCAGGTGTGATATACAAGCGTCCAATCGCCATGGGTCTTCCGCGCCCATCGACAATCATGCGGTGATGACTCATTTCGTCATACTCATCACGCTCTGATCCCACCGGCAGTCGCCACGGCTCACGTAACATCTGCCATCGAAAATGGTAGTACTTGCTGAGCTGATTTTCTGTCTTAGGAGTAATGAGTTTAAACATAGATATCCTTTCGCATGTAAACTTAACGCGTTACTCGTTTATACCTGCAACCAGAACGTTACAGGACCATCGTTGATGAGTGATACTTTCATATCAGCAGCAAATTGGCCACGCTCTGTTGGTAATACCTGCTGACAATGGTCAGCAAAATAGTCATATAGTCGCTCGGCATCCGCCGGATGTGCGCCCTTAGAAAAACCTGCTCGAGTCCCTTTCTTGGTGTCTGCTGGTAGCGTAAATTGTGAAACAATCAGAACACTACCATCCACATCCTTGACGTTTAGATTCATTTTGCCGGCTTCATCTTCAAAAACACGGTAGGTCGTGACGCGCTCAACCAGGCGCTTTGCTTTGGCTTCATCATCGTCCTTTTCAACACCTAACAAGACCAAAAGACCTTTACCGATTTCGCCGACCGTTTTTCCGTCAACCTTAACAGCAGACTCACTCACTCTTTGTATCAGTGCTATCACGCGGCTGTTCCTTTTGAGTCAATTGCTTCTTTTCGGCTGTCGATTGTATCACGGGGCTATTCAGCCGCCAGTGTTCTTTCTCTCCTAGTGCTGCAGTAAACTCGGCACCAATCAAGACGATAAACCAGCACAAATAGATCCAGAGAAAGAGGATAGGAATGGCCGCGAGCGCCCCATAAATCAGCTGATAAGAAGGGAACTGAGTAATGTAGTACGCGAAGCCTTTTTTACTCACCTCAAACAATAATGTCGCTACGGCAGCGCCGATAATGGCATGGCTCAAATAGACTTTCTTATTAGGAACGAGAACATAAAGCCCAGTGAACGCTAACAGTGCAAGAAAAGCTGGCAACCAGCCTAAAAAGAAACTAAATGCACCACTGAGTAGCTCATGCTCCAAGATCTTTAAAGACGTAAGGTATGAGGTTCCTACAATACTGGCACCAACCAAGATTGGTCCAAGGGTCAATATCATCCAATACATAGAGAAGGAGAACACCGGACGTCGCTTTACTTTGACTCGCCAGATGTAGTTGAGATTATTATCGATATTAGAGATGAGCATCAAGGCAGCGACAAACAAAAATCCACTACCTATTGCTGTCATTCGACCTGTATTGGCAACAAACTCAGTGAGCGCCGTATAAACAGCATCACCAGCTGCAGGCACAAAGTGCTGGATGATAAAGTTTTGTAGCACTTCGCCAACATTGGCAAATATCGAAAAAGAGGACAACACTGACAACAGAACCGTCAGCATGGGCACGATAGAGAGTAGCGTAATATACGTTAGATAGCCGGCGTTAACATTCACTCGGTCATGAGACATGCGCTGAATCAAATAACGAACAAAGCACAATAAGTGAGAAACAGGCTCTATGAGTTGACGAGGCAATTTGTCGTGCATTGTTCCTTAGCTCTCCTTGCTAATTGTAGTTGCAGTATGAGTTTGACACAGTTCAACAACAAACTCGACCCGCTGTTGTACAGACATTAACGGGATCTCAATAACTTGAAATCCTAGGCTTTGATACTGCAAATACAACGCTTGATGAATCAACAGTGCCTCTTCAAATGGATAGGGACGTACCTCATCTTGCACATAAGTCTCGCTCGTTGGTTTACAGAATAAGACTGACCGTTGATACCCTTTGCTAGCCTCGTTTAAGATATCACCTGGTACGGGAAGGTTTCCAAATCCCAAATATGCGCACACATCAGGAATGGCGCGATCGACAAAACTGAGCCGCTTCGATTGTTGAGCAAGGTCTCTTTGAATAAGCATTTCCTGAAAACACATTTCAGCAAAGCGGCCTAGTTGCATCCATGGCAATACGCCATCATCAAGCCGAGACTGCTGTTCTATCAGCTGCCTAGGAACTTCTGGAAATATCTGGTAACCCAGTCCAGCAAGCGCTTCGAGTAACGTAGTTTTTCCAGAACCTGGGCCACCCGAGATAATAAATGGTCGTTGTAAGCTCATAATAGATAACTAATTCAGTAACATGAACAAAGTGTAACTGAATCAGTAGCAAAATCATGCTAATAGTAATAAATAGGTAGGCTAGAAAACTTAATAAGGGCGCAGGAGCTCTGGTGACGAAAGGGATATAAATATCAGCAAACATACTCTGCCTTTCTAGTTGAGACAGAAAATCTACAAACGACAGATACGAAAACGCCCCAGCAAGTGCTGAGGCGTGGAAATAAAGCCTAGCGATGTCCTACTCTCACATGGGCGGTGCGGCGATCCGCAAGACACACTCTACCTTTTAAGCAAAATATTAGTACTGGTATACGCTAGATACGAAAACGCCCCAGCAAATGCTGAGGCGTGGAAATAAAGCCTGGCGATGTCCTACTCTCACATGGGGAAGCCCCACACTACCATCGGCGC
>NZ_JBJHPB010000014.1:0-113659 GCF_059412285.1 Vibrio sp. CB1-5
ACTCAGTAAATCAGAGTTAAATGATTAAGTTGAGCTATGTTGCCGTAAGCTCACAACAGTAATGGCAGAAGAAGAGTTTCACGATGCGGATCCACGAAACAGGCATAGGGGCTTCAAATGAGGGTGAGATAAAACTGGCTGTTGGTGGAGGTGGTTCAAATCTTTTTGATACTGACTATCAGACACAAACGAATGTTTTAATTGAATACTACACAGATTCAGAAAATGCCCGACTTCGTTCCGCACACTTTGATGAGCGATTTGGTGGTGTTTACATTGACTACAATCATATTAGCGATGCGATTGACTTCTATTCGGCAGGTTACATGCTTCCGTTGGATGCTGGCGATAACTTAATGCTTTTTCCGTCGGTCAATTACACTTATGTGGATTTCGATACCGATGGTTTAGCGAAAGTGGCTAATGAAGCATGCAATTTCGCAAACTCTTCTGTTGTGAATGCCTGCGGCACCCTTGAAGGACTTGGAGGAGCAAGTGCAACGTTGATTGAACAAGTGATCGGCAATGACGACTCGGCTCACATGGGGTCTGTGAACTTCTATGCTTTAAAGCCATGGAACGCTAACCACTATACTGTAATCAACGCCAATCTTGGGTCTTCGTTTGATGGTGTTGAAATGAATGTCGCTAACTTAATGTGGTTACAAGGTATCAAGACAAAGTTGGGTGACAACATTCTAAATATCTACTTTGAAGTAAAGTACGATGTAATTGAAATTGAGCCGACTGGCTATACTGCGATTAACAATTCAACATTCAAATCTGAAGAGACCACGGGTACCATCGGCTTTGATTTCCGTTTCTAATCACGGTGAAAATTTTCGCTTGCATGTCAATTTCATGTAAGCGAAACCGTTTCTTTGTTATTCACTTTTCTGCCGTGAACATTGAAAGATCTAGGCAAATGACTCTCTGATCACTTCCTTTAGCCACTGGACCCCCATATCTCTTTCCGTTGCGTTGTGATTGATTAAATAAAGCGGGAGAAGATCACAGTTAAACGGCAAGTCAAAACGTTGAACCAAGTTTAGCTCCTTGGTTTTATCATACAGGTACTCAGGAATGACACTGAGCCAGTCACTTTCGGAAACCATAAAAATAAGATTCATTGCAGCTGTTGAACCATATGTCACGTTTACATTAGGCACTTTATCCTGAATAAGCTCCTCAAATGTATTTCTATCAATATCTGGTCGACTCCAACCAACATGTTCTTCATTAAGGAATGTCTGAAGCGTCAGATGTCCATTGACTCGAGGGTGGTCCTTGTTGGCAATCGCAACCATTTTATCTGTCGCCACTTGTTCAACAACAAAAGAGCGATTTTCAGAGTTGACGAATGAAATAAGCACATCAGCCTTACGCATACTTAATGCGTTGTTAAAAATTTCTTCGCGGTTTTCACTTCTATACTTGACGATATTCACATTGGGTGCTGCGCGCTTTGAGATTTTTAATAATTTTTGAAAATACCAGAGGTCGAGGTCTGAATCTCCTGCGATAAAAAAGGTTCTATCACTTGTCTCTGGGTAAAATGCTTCAAATATTTTTTTGGTTCCTTCAAGAGCTGTGAGGTGTGGTGATACTTCTTTGTAGAGTTCCACTGCGTATGTTGTTGGCTTTAACCCTCTTCCCTCTCTGACGAAAAGCGGGTTGTTATACTCATTTCGTAATTTGCTGAGCGCATGACTGACCGCTGATGAAGTAATGTGCATTATTTCAGACGCACCTCGGACACTTCCCGTTTTATAAATTGCAGAGAATGTTTTGAGTAAATTTAAATCAACCATAGTACGACTCTACCGTTTCGAAGCTTTATTTAAGCGTGAATGAGGTTCATTTGACTTTTCCTGCAATCAGCTCTGAGACCATGTTTTTTAGCCAAACATGCAGGCTATGATTGCGGTTTTTTTGCAGCACAGAAATAGAGAATGGGACTTCAATCGTTTTTGAGAAACTCAGGTCTATTCTTTGAAGAAGATCAGGATAGCGAGCAAGATACATTTTTGAACCGACTAAAATCGTGTCTGAGGTTGATACGATATTCACCGCCGTTTGCAAGTCGCCACATCGTAGATCGATAACATATTCTCTCTCCGTTATCATTTCAGCTTGCGATTTAATCTTCATCCCATTTTCAACTTCAGTCCCTATGCAGACAGCAAGATCAAACTGATCGAGCTCTTGTGGCGTGTGGGCTCCATTGGCTAACGGGTGCTGTTTTCGTCCATACACGCAGAGCTCGTCAACAAACAGTTGCTTGCTGTATATCTCTTTAGGTTGGTCTAGGATTTCATGATTCAGTGACATGTGGATATTGCCATTGAGCAGGCCATTCATCGTGCCTGAATCGCAATTGTCGAGGCGGAGTTTTACATTAGGAGCTTCAGATTTTATTTTGGTATAAAGCTCGGTACCAATGAGTTCAAGCGCGGAAGGGTGCAGGGCAATGCGTAGCTCTTCAGTCAAATGAGCAGGGTTAAAAGACTCTTGGGGTTGGAACGTCAATAATAGAGCCTCAAGTGCATTAGGCATTCGAGAGTAAAGGTGATCAGCATACTCTGTTGGGGCTAATCCAGATTTTGTCTTAGTAAACAGAGGGTCGTCTAAGGTGTCTCGAAGTTTTTTCAATGTACGGCTAATAGCCGATTGACTCAACCCTAAACTTTCGGCGGTTTTAGTGGTGTTTCGTATTTGATACAACGAGATAAACACTTTTAGATGATGTATTTCCAACTGTTCTAATCTATTTAGATTCATAAAAACCTACAAAAAATCCGGCCTATTGAGTATAAAGCCAATGTGGGCCAAGTTGACCCACATTGGCGTTCATACGTTAATTTTTATCTGCAATACTTTCTATAGTATGGGCAATATCTTAGATTAAGTTTTGTAATTAAACAGCACACCAAGGTAATGAATCGCGGCATCATATTCACCTTTTAATTGGCTATTTGCAGGCCCATCAAGTGAATAAATGATGTCTGAGCTACCACCGTAATAGTACTCGTAATATAACTGCATGCGTAAATCCGTGGTTATGTCTTTGCTTGTACCAACCCCAAACTTCCACACTTCGCCGGTCGGGACATCAGGAGCCTGTAAAGTTGGATCATCTTGTGGCGAGCTCTCATAAGTGACCCCCGTCTCTAATCGCCATTGAGATTCAAGGTTATAGTGCATACCAAGGCTCAAAGAGTAGGTATCTTCCCATTGTCTGTTAATCGCGGCACTGGTGTTAGGCAAAGTGATGGTTGTTTCTTTAATTTTGCTAAAATCGCTCCAACTTGCGCTCCATAGGGCAGCCGTTTTTGTGGACAGAGCATGATAACCACTGATACTGATAATGTTAGGCATGACGATGTTAAAAGATGCCGGCTTGAGTAGGTTATCGCCTTTAAAATCACCATCCATATCATGACTGATTTCAGAGCGATAAAAAGCGCCAAATCGATGGGCTTCATTGAGCTCGTAAAAAGCACTCAAGGTATAGCCAAACTCGACACTTTCTCCGCTGCCTGTTAACTTTCGCTCATTGTTGCGAGAGGTCATGTTCTGTTCGATTTTACCAAACTCACTGATCAAGCCAACACCCACGGAGAGTTGCTCGTCGATTTTGAACGCAAGACTTGGATTAATCTGTACGGTCATTAACGAAGTATCGGTGACAAGTTGAGCACCCGAGAAGTTACTTCCGTAATCAAGCGCTGAACCACCCGCAGCGGCAATGGCCAGACCGAAGGAAACCGTATCATTGGCTGGTGTTACCCAGTAGAAAGAACCCGCAGGCATAGTCGTTCCAGCTTCGCTATAGTGCTCTCCACCAGCAAAAGCCCCCGTAGAGCCGGTATCGGTGTAGTTGATATCTGAAATAACCCCTTCAAGGTTAAATGCAATCGTGCTTTGCTCAATGTTAGTCATGCTTGCTGGGTTAGCAAAAGCCGTTTCAGCACCTTCGGCAATGGCTTGTGCACCTGCGCCTGCTGTGCTGACACTCATCATGCCCAGTTCAGGAAACACATAGGCGGCAGAATGGATATGCGTGGAAAGTAACGCCGAAATAAGCGCAGTTAAATATGTATATCTCATGGATAAATTTCTCAAAATTTGGGTGTAACTTAGCGCTGTATCGAGTGATATCAGCGCTTAAAATGGGGTTGGTTACAGAGCGTTTAGATACGACTTATACGAATGAAGCCGAACTGTTGCTGCTCCTATTACGTCAATAAAACCAAGTAAAGGGTGAGGCTTACTCGCGGCTATCCATGCTGAACCTGTTGCCCCAATAGGGATGACTTTCCCTTCTGGCTCAAATATTTCGAGTATGATCGTTCGTCCATGAGTACTGGTATTGGAACCGACATGCTGCCTAACACTCTGAGGGCCTTGAATCGGCGACACAGAGGCTTCACCTGTGCCGGCGGTAAAGCTATGAACTCTTGCTCGAAAGACTTCACCGGGGTACGCATCCACATAAAACTCAGCAAACTGTCCTGTTTTTACGTAACGGAAGGTTTGATCGGGAATGCGCATCTCCATAAATTTTCGCGAAGTATCATAAATGTGCATGTTACCGACACGGCTGCCATTAGCGATGTTGACTACCGATACTTGACCATCAAATGGTGCTGTCACGGTTTTACGATCTTGAGTGAATAGAGCTCGCTTTAAATCCGCGTGAAGTGAGGTCAATTTTGCTTCTGACACCCTCAATTGAGATTGATAATCTTCAATATCACGAGCCTTAAAAATAGAGGGAGATTGCTTACTACGCTCTATATCACGTTCCATTTGGGCAATGAGTTCATTTTGTTGAACGATTGCCGATTTAGTTTGCTCAATGATCGCCTCTGAGTCGGTATCAACGAGTGTATAAATGACATCACCCGCTTTTACCATTTGGTTATGGTCGACGTAAATTTGATCAACTTGCTCGCCAATAAGAGGGGATAAAATCGAGTGAGGTGCTTTGACCGTTGAAGAGTAAGAAAAGTCGACAGGAGCCCAGAGCCTTGAAACAATGCCAAGAAATACTAGGATGAAAGCACCGCCCGAGATGATCCAAAACGCGCTTTTTAATGTCCACCTAATAGCCCCTGTTGAGACAAGTATCCACATCAACAAAATATAAGGGATCATAATTTCTTTCATTGTGAGACCTCACTTTTTGTCGTGTTTGTATTTGATGTCACATCATTTGTACGTAGCCCATTTCGAATTATCTGGCTCAAAGAGGCGCTGATATATTTCCAATTTGCAAATGCAATGATGACGGCAACAACCCACCACGCTTTATGAATGAACAAGCCACATAAAGAGAGAGCGGAAACCAATTGGATATGGATGCTCTTATTGTTCTGCTCTTTGTGCACGGCAATTTCGTGCAATTGCCAGAATAGGTAACCGACAAAGCATACAAAAGTAATGGTGACAGCAAAGAGGTAGCCACTAAAGTACTCGCTATTGAGTAGTAGCATTATGGTTTCATTGGGGGTATTTGTGAAAAGTGACATTTCAATGTCTTTTGAGTTAACCCTCCCCATGGGAGCCAGTAAATACGCACCACCAAGCATGACTATCATGAATAATACGAATTTGGTTAATATTATTAATATTGTCGAGATGACAGTGAATATTTTCTTAATGATATTCATATTTTGCCCTTTATACCTAAAGACAGTTTAATTACTTAGTTGATCCATCCGATAATTTATGGTTTTCTCGTTTAGGCATACATTTAGGGATAAACGTCAGTACAGAAGTTTACCCCTAATGATTATCGAATAAAGTCCGCGTCCTTATAAGCAGGATTAGGGTATGTGTAAAAACCCTCATCTCCTTTAACACCTAAATTGTTCTGCTTAACATAGTTTTCATCTAGGTATTTTGCACGAGCGAGTGCAGCCTCGTCGTTGAGTTGCTCTCCCCATAACCTGTTAATATCAGCAGCAAGAGAGAGTCCAACGATATCCATCACGGCGAACGGGCCTCTTTCAACGTTGTGAGCCAGCATCCAGGTTTTATCGACGCTCTCAAAATCCGCCACTCCGTTCACGACTAAGTCAAGTGAAGCATTGATCCACGGAATCATGACAGCATTGATGATGTATCCGCTCTGTTCTTTATGCAGCGGAATAGTCACCATGCCCATTGCTTTGCTAAATTGACAGATAACTTTGTATACCTCAGGGCATGTTGTTGGGTGCCCCATCACCTCACCGATACGGCTGTCCCATACCGTATTACCGAAGTGTAAAGCTAGGAATTTTTTTGGGCGGTCAATGCTATCGACAATCTGGCTTGGAACCAAGGTTGAGGAATTCGTAGTGAAAATGGTTTTCTGAGGGGCAAGCTTAGACAGCTCTTTATAAAATGACTGCTTAATTTCAACAGACTCTGGAATGGATTCACTAATTAAATCTGCATCCTTCACTGCCTCTGATAGATCAGACGTATATTTTAGCCGAGCAAGTGCTTCATCAACTTGTTCTTGAGAGGCGCCACGCGTTGAAACAAATAACTCTGCGTACTCCTTATGGAGTGTTTTGCTCTTATCCAGTCCCTTATCAAAATAATCATAAACCGTGACTTCAAAACCGCTAAACGCGATCTGCCAAGCAACCTGAGAACCAAGAAGTCCAGCGCCAGCAATCGTTACATTGTTAATGTTCATAATATTATCTCTAATAACTCATCAATATAGCTTTAATATGGTGAGTCAATTCATGTGTCTGAAATAAAATAAGCCGATGGACAGTTATCGGCTTATTAATTAAAATTCGAACGGCTTATGGCTCGCGTTTACTTATTCTTTTCAATCGCTGGTGGAATCCATTCACCTGTTAGGATTGATTGCTCTGGCTCATAAAGACGCATGGTTACGCCAATTGCCCCTTTCTCAGGAGAAGGAAGCCAGTTAGACACTTTGTCTGCAGATGGACGCTCATGCTGCATGTACAGAGTTAGAGAACCGTCATCGTTGTAAGTCAGTTCATTGCGATCACCGATAGCAAAGCGGTCAAGCTCGTTATGAACCGCAAAGCCTTCTTCGTCGTACATGGTTACTGACCAGAACGCGCCTACAGGTGGCAGCTCATCTTTCTCAAAGTGAAGTTGATAGTTCTGTTCAGCCACCATCTTGTCGCCATCTGCATCCGCAATCGCCAATGGGTAAACGGCATCTTCTGGGTGGTTAGCACCAAGGCCGATTAGCGCAATCATCGCACGTCGAATGTAGTGGTTACCGTAAACACCCATGGTGTCTGATGGGATCAACCAACCGTTTTGAGGCGTCTCAAACTTAGGCACGTAAGATTTAATGTCGCGCTGACCTTTTGCTGCACCAGCTTCAAGTGTTGCGAGTTCAGACTTAGAGAGGTTATCTAGATCCCACCCAGTGTTTGCAGAGAAGCCGATACGTTCTAAACGCATCAATTGTGAGCCATCAGTAGCATGAGCACCGTACTTAACGATTAGGTCGCTAGCACGTTGGAAGAATTCTTTAGCATCCATTTGCGCAACTTGCTGTAGTGGCGGCGTTTTCATGTCAATGCTAGGGTCGATTGGTGATTTTGGCGCTACGTAGTCTGTACCCCACTTTGAAAGTGGTGTCATCTTAAAGCCGTCTTGGATTTTACCCACTTTGTCGTAATCGCGACCGTCGCTTTCCGTACGTGCGATCATCCAGTTCATTGTGGTTGGAGAAACGATGCGTGTTACGCCTTCTGGAAGTTCACCTTCCCAATCTTCAGAAACGATTGCAAATGCACCACCGTCTGTACCTGATGTACGAGAACCTGGTGAAGCATAGATGTCTGTCCACATGTCGTACATAGGAAGAAGGTGGTAGTGGCCGTTAGTATCTTCAGAAGAGATGATCACAGGCTCTTCAGATACGTCATACCAACCAACAGAGTACAGCGTATCAAAGTTAGGTCGAACTACCTCTTTAAACGATGCGTCTGGGTATGCGCGGAAGTGTTTAAAGCCACCATTCACAGGAACGCCTTTGTTGAGCTGTTGCTCGCGAGTCACATCCATTAGAACGATAGGGTATGCGTAAACGTACGCTTCTGAAGCGATCTGAAGTGCTTGATCTTGAGTCACTTCAGTTGAAAATACTTGTGCGTTCGTGCCAGCGATTGCAGGGGTAGCGGCTAATGAAGCAGCACCTAACGAAAGAGTCAACGTTAAGGCCAGAGCCAATTTATTCTTCTTTAACATATTTAATCTCCGAAGATTTATTTATGATTAATAATTGGTACGGGATTAATTTATGAACTTTTCCTGAGCATTAATAGAATTAGGATCGACTTAGAGTTAGTCGAAAATCGAATAACATCCATCTAGGGCGAAATTTAGATAATACACTCCATTTCTTTCTTGTTATAACCTGTTGAAAAATAATGTAAAAGCATAATTAATATACGCTTTAATTTAATTGTTCACTCTTGGTTTATTGGATGTTTGAATGCTATTAATTCTGTGCATCAAGGTTTGGTATTGTTCTTCATACTAAAACTGCTAAATTGCCTTCCCAAATAACTTTCCTACTTGTGATAGGCATTTTATGTTTGGAATTAAACGATTTAAATTAGAAAATGAACAACTCAAACAAGAGTTAGTAGATTTAAAAAAGAAATACAATGCGGATGTGAGCTCCCTCGAAAATCAGCTTCAAAAGTCCCAACAGCTCGTTCAATCAGTACAGGAAGAGCAACAAGACAGCAATGAAATGCTATCTGATTGTTTGAAAGGCGGAGATATGCTCAAAACTATTCAAACGGGAATGATTGAAAATGCTAGATCGATGGCTCGTGAAAACCTAGAACGTCAACAAATGGATGATATGTTTAAGCAAACACACCAAGCATTAGTCCGTCTAGACAATCGCGCTGTTAGTATCAGCACTCAAGCTTCTCAAAGCTTTGAGTCTGTGAATATATTAGATCACACTGCAGGGGCTATTTCGAGCCTTGTATATACCATTCAAGAGATTTCTGACCAAACCAATTTGCTTGCATTAAACGCTGCCATCGAGGCCGCACGCGCAGGAGATGCTGGACGTGGGTTTGCAGTCGTAGCAGATGAGGTAAGGACCCTTGCGGGTAAGGCAAGCAAAGCCAGTGAAAAAATTGATTCCTTGGTAAAACAAGTTTTAATCCAAGTAAGTACAATTAAAGCTTCTATTGATGAAAACCAAGTTTGTGCAGAAGAAGTTTCAGCATCTTCTGCTCAAATCAGCGCTATTGTGAATGAAGTCGTTGTAAAGTCGGAACATATGAAGCAAGTTATTTATATTGCTTCCACTCGCGCTTTCTTAGATTCAGTGAAGCTAGACCACGTTTTATGGAAAGTTAACATTTATCGTTTGCTACAAAGTCGAACCTTTAACGAAACGCTCAATACTCATTCAGAGTGTCGCTTAGGTCAATGGTATTATCGTGGAGATGGCAGAGTTTACAACCACCTGAGAAGTTATCAATTGCTTGAAAAGCCTCATAAAGAGGTGCATGACAATGGTCGTAAAGCACTGAATCAAGCAGCATCTGGTGATGTTGAGGGGGTAAAAGCGTCAGTTAAAGCTATGGAAGACGCAAGTGTACAAGTTGTCTTTGGAATCGATCGTTTAATGAATGAAATTATCGAAACTGAAACGATATAACATTCATTTTTACTCATTCAGCCCAACCCTGACAGCTAAAAAATTTTTGCCTCCTTACTTATCAGTTCCAGCCGAAAATAATCCAGGTTGGGTCGATCTCTTTTGTTTAGTAAACGCCCCGTGGGTTTGGGTTCATGGGGCGTTTACAGTGTTGCCTCGTGTGTAGAAAGAAGAACGGCTTTCCAAAGATTTGGAGAGGGACTGTTACCGCCTTAATGAATTCATGGGGGAGCCAAACAAATTGATCAAGTTACAGTGCATCAATGAGTTCCTTTCGAAAGGTGTTGTTGCCTAAATCAGTTGAACCTTTTCCAAGTCGTGCGATCTGATCCTGGCTTTGTTGCGTAATTCAGTATAGAGACAGAGCCGCCCGTTTCGGGTGTTTCTTAGTCAATACGATCAGTTTCAGGCATACCTAACCCAGTAAGCTTGTTCAACGCTTTTATCATCGCGTAAGTTTCACCCACCTGAGCATTGTAATCTCTTAAGCTCAATTGCCCTCCATACAAACTTTTAAGGTTTCAAGATACTTTTTCTAATCTGGTAGTACTGTTGTAGAACGACACACCTAAAACACTTTTGTCCAGAGGCTTGCTGACGGGGCATGAAACACGAAAATGCCCCTTTCCATGCCAGTGATGCTCAATCTCATGAATCACTTACAGGTGGTTTGACCTATTTTTTCTTATCTGTGTATTGTCTACTGAGGTCTTACCGTAGCGAGTTTTTGAGCATAGTGACGAAGTCGGATCCAAAGCACAGAGTTTTGAAATATGTGATTGATAGTTAAGTGAAGCGTTGCAACTGGTTGTATTATTGATTGCTAAGTCTTATTAACGCAAAAGGACAGCTATGCGCTTTAATTTTGATAGTCCTGACATCCCTGACGTGCTTCTAGAAAGAAGAGATAAGGGTAGAGTTGTTTTCCTGTGTGGTGCGGGTATTTCATTTTCGTCAGGACTTCCTGGCTTTGCTGACCTGACTCAACATGTGATTGACTTTTATCAGCCAGCAGAGGGCTCTGAGCTGCACAAAGCCTTCCAGCCATGGGTTGATAAGAATGAAAAAGAAGATGCTCCCAAGGTTCCGCTAGACCAGATTTTCCATATGCTGTATCAAGAATATGGTCGTGAAGAGGTCAACGAGTTAGTCGCCAAGAGGCTGAATGAGTTTAAGCCTGACGGTGATGCTGGGTATGAACACGGATTGATTCGACAGCTATCTACTAGCTCAGATGGAAAACCACAAATCGTCACTACCAACTTCGATTTATTACTTGAGTTAGGAGATGGTAAAGGTCTTCCTCGTCATGAACCACCTGCATTTCCTGACATAAAACTTGGGGCATCACTTGAGGGAATTACTTACCTGCATGGACGATTAAACAATACAGGAGAGGGGCGTCACCCGTACATATTGAGTAGTGCTGATTTTGGCAGGGCTTACCTATCTGAAGGTTGGGCTACCAACTTTATTTTAAGGTTATTAGAGAGCTACACAGTGGTTCTGGTTGGCTATCAAGCAGAAGACCCACAGGTCAAATATCTACTTCAAGGATTAAATCATGATGGTCAGTATGACCGTACAAAGATATACGCTTTCGACAAGGGCGAGCCAGAAGACATTGAAGTTAAGTGGCGTGACAGAGGTGTCAATGCAATAGCCTATTCAGACCATCCTGTATTATGGTCAACTCTCGAGGCGTGGGCTGAACGAGCTAAAGATCATAGAGCTTGGCGGAGCAAAGTGTTGAAAATGGCTCAAAAGAACCCTTCAGACCTAGAGCCTCATGAGCGTGGTATGGTTGCACACCTTGTAAGAAGCAACGCAGGTGCAAGGGCATTTGCAAATGCAGAGCCGCCACTACATGCAGAATGGCTGTGTGTTTTTGATGCGGGAGTGAGAGCTGGCAGTGCAGCTAAGGACTATTTTAACAATACTCAATTTGACCCACTAGATGCTTACGGTTTGGATTCAGACCCTAAGCGAACTGATAATAAGCAGGGATTAGAAGGTGACGATAATGACGATAGTCCAGTTGTCATGTATGAAGACTTGTTGACTGGCTCATGGGGAGATGGTCACTCTAATGCTCTAGACTGCCGCTTGGGGAGTAACTGGACTGGATTGCCATCAAGGTTGGCTAACTTATCCCGTTGGATTCGAAGGATTCACGATAGTCCAGTGGTCGCATGGTGGGCGGTCAAGAAGCTTGGTTTACACCCAACTCTAGAGGCAGAGCTTAAGGGGCTCGTGCAAAGAAAAGATATTCACCCTAATTGCTTTAAAGCTTGGGCTCTCATCTTTGAAGGAGTAAAGCAACATACTGCGCCTTATTATTACCGCCCGTATTATACGCTACTGGACTTACTTAAAACGCAAGGTTGGACTGAAGAAGTCCTCGTGTTTGTGAGTACTGAAATGGCTCCCTATCTTCGTTATTCGCCCGCCACAGGGATTAATGGGGCTATTCCTCCTAGGTCTGAGTGGGACAATGTTGAGTTACATCACCTTGGAAACTGGGAGGTTAAAAGCCCATTCAGGGACTTAACAAAAATTGACCTCCCTAAAGAAAAAAATCTACTCAAACTTGCGAGAATTTTAGAGGAGCATTTGAGGTTATCGGGCAGGCAACACGAAAGGATAGGTAGTGTGATGTTCTACCCACCATCATGTTATCCAGACGTTGTTTCCGAAGAAGATAATCAGGAATTTAACTTGTTTCGACTGGTGTTCGATGACCTTGCTAAATCATCGCCAGATGAAGCGCGCATAATGGCAAGTGGGTGGCGTTTTGATGATGGACTTCAGTTCCTAAAGCTTAAGCTTTATGCGCTGAATTTTAGGGCTTTGTTTTCTTCAAGCGAGGTAGCTGAAGCTATTTGCAATCTAGAAAGAGCATTGTTTTGGAGTGATAAAAATAGGCAGGAACTACTTTACTTGATTAAAGGTAGGTGGGGTGAACTATCTACCATTGAGAGAGAGGACGTTATTGGCCAGCTGCTTGAGGGGCCAGAGAAATCCGAGTATTGGTCGGAGTCTGAATATCCAATGTACAGGGCTGATTCTGTCGCTGAATATTTAAAATGGATAGATATTCAGCGAGAGGTGATCCCTGCCAATCTTCTGGACACTTACGACACTGTAGTGCCTGCACTTAACCAAGTTACTGATGCGCGCGTTAAGAGCCTTGCTGAACCAAGAAGAATGCAAGTTAGCAGTATTTCACAAGATGAATCAATTGACCCAATTAGAGGACTTCCTGCTCACAAAATAATTGCAGCTATCGATGCAATTGAACCAAGAGAGTTCGGTAGTTTCGTTAATAAGGTTCCATTTACTGGTCTAGTTAAACAGGAGCCAAGAAAGGCACTCGCTGCACTCTTATATCTAGAAAAAAAAGGTGAGTATCCAATTGGCTACTGGAAGCAGCTCCTACAGGATTGGCCTGAGATAGATGACTCTATAACTCATCGAGTACTCCTTCGTCGAGTTGGCTTATTACCTCAAGATGTAATGTTAGAAATTAGTCATACCTTAAGCTTGTGGTTCGATAATTTCTTTGTCACGATGCTAAAAGATAACGAAGAGGCTTTATGGTTTGTATTTGATAAATTCACTGATGCGATTTGGCAATCTGAAGAAGACGTGGCTAAGAGCTCTATAGTCAATACCACCAGAGGGGGTAGAAGTTTAAATTTATCTCGTAGAACGTATGGTCACGCCATTAATGGGCCTGCGGGTAAGTTGACTGGGTGTCTCTTTAAGCAATTGCAGGCTATGAACTTAGAGAAGGGAGAGGGTGTTCCTGACTTCATTAAAAGCAGGTTTGATAAGCTAACGTCTTTGGGCGGAGAGGGACAAGATCATGCGATCATAATTTTCTCGAAATTTGCCGAGTGGATGCTTTGGTTGGATTCAGACTGGACAGTCAACAATGTAATTCCTTGGTTTGACTTTAAACATGAAAGCTCTGAGCCAGCATGGAATGGATTTATTTCAAATAGCAAGGTGCCGTACTTGCCACTACTTACACATATTCAAGAGCACCTGAAGCACTTATTCCCTGTCCTTTATAAGTGGTCATGGGGTGAGGGAGAAAGGAAGGTGGCAGCTCAAATAATCGTAGAGCTGGGAATGCCGCATGAAGACATTCCAGCCTCTTTGGTCGCTCAGGATTTCAAGAATAGCATTCGAAGCATGAAGAACACGCAGAGAAGTGACGCTATTCACTACCTAGGTGTTGCGGGAAGGAGAGATGGTGGAAAATGGAAAGAGCGGGTTATTCCATTTATCAATAGTGTCTGGCCTAGAGAAAAGAAACTGCGCACAAAGGCTGAAATTCAAGCATGGATTAGTCTTTTAACTCACTCAAAGGAAGCATTGCCAGAGCTCCTTAAGTGCGCCAAATGGTGCTTAGCTCCAGTGCAACTTGATCCATATTGGATGCAACAGTTAACTTACGAGTACGAAGAAACAAAGCCCATCGCGTCAGTGTACCCAGATGAGATTCTAGAGCTGTGTTATCTGGTAACGCCAGATACCACTACTGGTTTACCAGTCAATCTAGAGGAGGTGCTTGATCTAATAGAGCAAGCCAAGCCTGAGCTAGTTAAAGACCGACGTTTCCAGCACCTACTAGATTTAATAGAGAGTGCCTAGGGGGGGCTTTTCTATGAGCATTGATTTATATTTTGAGTGAGTTTGACCTACATGATGGCAATCAATACGAGCTTGAGCAGTACTAAATGAATGCAACCTGTAGTCAATGGAAGAGAGTTAAGTCCCCTAGTCGGGGGGATCAGGCCAGATAGTTTGCCAGCAGTGAATGTTATCTGAGTTTTCGATACTAAAGATAATCCGTAATTTACTAATTTAGCAAAAAAATATAAAACGTTTTTGTCCAAATATGAGTTACACCTGTTAGGGAATAAAATGTGATCACCGATAACCAATTTTTAACTCTAGGTGTGCGCGTTCAGTAGATTCCGCATCGAGTGCGGAATGACGACAAATTCGGCAAATGTGCTACTAATGTCCAAAAGCTTCTTAGAAGTAGATGAAAACTCTTTGTGATAAAAACTCTGTTTGATGAGAACTTTTTGTACCGGGTTTCTTGTTTGTGATTAGGCAAAGGATGTAGATCTGCGAATGAGGAGTAACGAAGTGTTTTCGCCAGAATACATAAAGAAAGTAACTTTCTTACCGTTAGTTCTGGGCTAAATTTGTCGATTCACAAAATTATCAGCTTATGGTTGTTTTGCTTGATATCAACATATGGTTGTTTTTCACGTAACTTGCTGATTATAGGTAAATCAAAAATATCAGCTTATGGTTGTTTCAACAAACAACTACTCTTAGTGAGATATCTCTGAAGAGTCGCTGATTCGCGGCTCTTTTTTTGCTTAAAATCTTGCTAAGCAAGCGTAATAGAATACTTTTAGACATTCTTAACCAAACTAGGCGTCTTTGAACAAAACCATCGATTAAAGATCGATTTATAGTCCCAACCAAGCGAAAGAAGCTTTCTGGCAAGGCATGTGGTGATGCTGAGAGCGCCGACAATGCTCGTCATATGAGAGAATTCGCAATGTCACTGATGCCATCATCAGCGACATAACTTTTTGAATAATAGCGAATTACTCCGCAGTGTTGATCTCGGCATAAGAGTGCAACAGGTCATTTAACGTCTTCACCCAGCCCAGTACGTCTGTTGGTCTGTTATTAAGTAATACTTCGACGTGATTGCAGTGAGTTTGCAATGGGATGACTTTCTCTAGGTTAAAAGAGACCGCATAAAAGTGCCAGAGAACAAGACGGGTCATGCGTTCACTGTTCTG
The DNA here is from genome assembly GCF_059412285.1 of Vibrio sp. CB1-5. Taxonomy (NCBI): domain Bacteria; kingdom Pseudomonadati; phylum Pseudomonadota; class Gammaproteobacteria; order Vibrionales; family Vibrionaceae; genus Vibrio; species Vibrio sp. CB1-5. Next base: position 15,526 of record NZ_JBJHPB010000014.1, read on the forward strand.
ATTCGCGTTCTCAGAATCGTCGAATGCTTGTTGGATTTCACAAAGTGCAATTGCCGTCATTCTTAAGATAGCGTCAAGCTGTGTTGCTAGCATGCGTTCTTCGTTATCCACTTCTTCCTGATCGAAGGTGAACAGCTCAGTCATTACATCCTCAGGTACCATGCGGCTGATCATACGCGCAGCGAACTCTTCTAGCTCTTGGCGTGGCATAGTGTTGAGGGTATCGAAAGTGTAATCAGGAATCATGGTAAGTCATCTAACAGTGTATTGGGTGATGCATTGTAAGCTCTATGAGCAAATTTACCATTCATTGTTCGTATTTTAGAAGCGACATTACCAACAAAAGGTGCCTGAACGGATGATCAAGCACCTCTTTAACAGTGTGTTAGTTATAAAATCAACGAATCTAAAACAATACAGCAGCACCGAGGAAGATGTGAGTCGCTTTACCTCGGAAATCGGACGGAGCGATACCTGATTGCCAATTTAACGTTTGATTCAGCGTGACATCGTCGTGATAAGCTTCCATGTACAGCTCTCCCCAAGGAACAGGAGCCCATGCTGCGCCGACATTTATCATGCTTACTTTAGTATTAGTGGTTTGTGTTAGATTGTTTTTATCTAGGGCCCACTCGTAGCTGCTGTAAACTCGCACAGCATCGGTAATAAACCAGTTGGCACCAACTCCAATATTGTCGGTAGTACCATCGAAACTTGAGGTACTGGCGCCATCTTGCGCGTCAAAGCGCTCATAACGTCCCGATATAGAAAGTTGGCCGTTAAAAAAGTGGTGTTCAAGTGCAAATGCATACTGTTTTACCTTAGCATCGTTTGCGACCAGGCTAACTGATGAATCGGGGATACCCAGTAAGTCGATGAATTTGCCATTGATATTATTCGCTTGGTTATAGGCTATGGCCACATAGGTACCAAAATCGAATGTGTAGGTAGCGGCAATGCCCAAGCCGTTGTCGATAGAAATAGTAGGTGTATCTTCAGTAGGTTGAAATACGGAACCAAAGTTGAGTCCGTTCCCGAAAGAAATTTGTTCAACATTTCGACTTGCCTGGTATTGAAGCCCTAAATAAAAGTTATCGGTCTGTTTTGACCAAACCACGGTATTGGCAGTGCGACGACTTCCAAGCTCGTCTGATTGCATCATGTTCAGTCCGCCCGCCCAGTACGCGTAATAGCCTTTATCGGTTTTCATGTAGGGGCTTTCTTGTCTACCGATTGTCACTTGGCCGTAATCGTCATGCGCAAAACCAACGTAGGTTTGGCGTTGTTGCAGTGCCTCGTCAGATGTATCGGACTGTGTGCCGAAGTTTACATCCCATTCGAGTTTTACAAGTCCACGCATCGACCCGACTTGGTGAGAGAGATCGAGACCGATGTAAGAACCGGGATCCTCTATGTGAACAACATCACTGTTGTAGTTGTAGCCTTCAGGGCTTCCCATAGCAGAGGATTGCTCATAATCATATTGGCTTACTTGCGCGGCAATAGCGCCGTAAACGGAAAGCTCTGTACCTTCTTGGTTATACAGTTCGACAGCGGCAAGGGCAGGAAAACACGTCAAAGTAAATGAAAACGTTAAAAGTCTAATGCAATGTCTGTTCATATGTATTCGTTCTAGTGGTAGTTTGTTGGTTGGGTTACTTATGGGTAGTACGTTGTTAATGAATGAGGTCTATTATTGGTGTCTATTCTTGGTTTGTGCTGAATTGCTTCCTTCTCAGATTATTTTGATGTGGATTCTATGGATAAAATGGTGATGAATATCGGGCTAAAATCACAATTTATATTTTTATTAATTTTTATTTGTTGGGCTTATAGATGGTTTGCGGTCTGAACTATTAGATATTTGTATGATTGGTAATTGAGGGATAATGTGTGCTCGTTTGTTGAGCTGAAAGCTTCTCTGTTGAGTGAGTTGTTGAGAGAAGTGATTAGGGATAAACAAAAGCCCTCTGTACAGAAATGTACAAAGGGCTTTAAAGGAAATTTACTAGTTAGTGTCTAACTCAAGATTGCTTTAGAAGAATACTGCAGCACCTAGGAAGAAGTGAGTGCCTTTGGATTCAACGCCTACAGAAGTAAAGTCATTGAAATTCAGACCATCATTCAATTTAAGATCGTCTGTGTAGCTCTCTAGGTACACTTCACCCCAAGGAACAGGGGCATAGGCGGCACCAAGGTTAAACGATGTCATTTCAGTCTTAGTACGACCAAGTTTTTCATCTTTCTCTTCAGCCACTTCATAGCCACCGTAAATACGAACTGTTTCAGACAAGTACATGTTTGCACCTAGGCCAAACGTGGTTGTTTTCGTATCAAACTCGTTTAAATCGTCTTTTGCCGTGAACTCTTCATAGCGAGCAGAAAGTGATAGCGCACCATCTAGTAAATGCTGTTCTATTGCTAATGCGTATTGTTTTACGTCAGCATCAGTCGCAGTTGTAGTAGACAGATCGCCCAATAGGTCATTAAATTTACCGTTGATATCGTTAGCTTGGTTGTAAGCAGCAGCTAGGTATGTACCAGTTTGCTCAACAGTATAGGCAATAGCCGCTCCATAGCCACCCTTGATTGTTACAGGATCGCCGTCCACTTCAAGAAGCGAACCAAAGTTCAGGCCGTTACCACCAAAGGTAATTAGGTCATCTACACTGCGGCGAGCTTGATATTGAAGACCTACGTAAAGGTTATCAAAATCATTCTGCCAAACTACTGTGTTTTGAGAGCGGCGACTTCCAAGTTCGTCCGATTGCATCATGTTAAGACCACCTACCCAGTATGCGTAGTAGCCCTTGTCCGTTTTCATGTACGGGCTTTCTTGGCGACCAATAGTAATTGCACCAAAATCATCGTGACCGAAACCTGCAAATGTCTGACGCGCTGTAAGCGCACGGCGACTATCAAGGTCTGTCGATGTTGAAAAGTCTACATCCCACTCAATTTTAGCAAGACCATACACTTTGCCCATTTGGTGTTTGATATCAAAACCAAACCATGAGCCTGGATCTTCAATGTGAGTTTGGTCTGAGTTATAAGCAAAGCCCGCGTCATTGCCGATAATTGTTGATTCGTCATAATCATATGCGCTGACTTGTGCGGCAATGCCACCGTACATGTTTGCGCTAGTACCTTCAGCATTATACAACTCAATAGCAGAAACTTGCGATGCAGCAAATACACTCACTGCCAAAGTAGAAAGTTTAAATAGACTTTTCATATGTATTCCTTTTTATATTTAGTCCGTTTTTCGGATATAATTACCCCCTTCAAAAACATTTCTATTTTCGAATACCACTATTGGGGGACGTTATTGGAGAGTTGGTTATATTCGCTTTGGAGAATATCTCTTCGCTCTTAATGAATCTGTTTGTTGATATTAGTGTAAGATATTTTATTCAAACATGTGTTTAATCTTGGTCACATTTATCAAAGGAGTGAATGTTGAACCATATGCAAAACGAATGCATGGGGCGGTGTAATCTATGTGTCACAGATGGATGTTGCGATTTTGTTGCGCGGGTTTGAGTTAGTGTAAATGCTCTGAGGTTTTTAGTGAGTGATTTATTAGTTAGTGATGCTAGCAAGCAACCTTTTCATACCTTGAGCATCTAAATGCCCATCACTTTTCTTAGTAGCGCGTAAGTATTGATACGCGATGATGAGTTTGCGGTGGGTAAGGGTGTCACTGTCAGCGAGTTTATTACCTAGTACGGTTTCATGGGCGAGTTGGTAGGCAGGCATATCAACCACTTCTGCTTGGCGGTATAAATAGCCGCAGCCAGTGGCGAGCCACTCAAGTGAGCAGTTGGCTTTCATAGCGATTTGATTGGCTTTTGCTAAGCTTGGTTCACTGCCTTTGAGATATTTGCGTATCAGTGCTTCAGAGAGTTCAACACGGCGAGCGAAGCCACTGACGCTTTCTTGTCCAATCAATTCTTTAAGTCTTTCAGCAAAGCTCACAACTTCGTACCCCAGTTCGTTTTTTCGAAGTTTACCCGTTGTGAGCCTTGGTAAACAAGCTTAGGATGTGGGCAGATTTAAATAAGGAGATAACCCATGGTTTCTAAAGTGACGATGGCGCCAAATGGGCCGGAATTTTCCGAGTTGGTTCAGGGGTATTGGCGTTTGGCTGATTGGGGAATGACACCGCAAGAGCGTTTAACTTTCCTAAAGCAGCATATCGAACTGGGTGTGACGACCGTTGATCACGCCGATATTTATGGCAACTATGAGTGTGAGACACTATTTGGTGAAGCGTTGGCACTGGATCCATCAGTCCGTGAGCAAATCCAAATCGTTTCAAAATGCGATATCAAGCTGTGTAGCGATAAGTTTTCCGATCGTAAGATCAATCACTACGACACCAGCGCGAAGCACATTTATGAGTCTGTAGACAACTCTCTACAAAGATTGGGTGTGAACGAACTAGACGTTCTGCTTATCCACCGTCCTGATGTTCTGATGGACGCGGATGAAGTTGCTGACGCGTTCAATGAACTCTATAAAATCGGTAAAGTGAAACACTTTGGTGTGTCTAACTTTACACCTCGTCAATATGAGTTATTGCAATCGCGATTGAGCAAATCACTGGTGACTAACCAAGTTGAGATCAACCCGCTTAACTTTGAGGTTGCTCACGATGGTACCCTAGATCAACTGCAGCAACTGCGTGTGAAGCCAATGGCGTGGTCTACGCTCGCTGGTGGTGAAATCTTTAATGGGCAATCAGAGCAAGCTCAGCGTGTTCGCAATGAGCTTGAAGCGATTCGTGCTGAAGTGGGCGCTGCGAGTATCGACCAAGTTATTTACGCTTGGGTTATGCGTCTGCCATCAAAGCCATTGCCTATCATCGGCTCTGGTAAAATTGATCGCGTGAAAGCGGCTATTTCTGCGCTAGACATTGAGTTGACGCGAGAACAGTGGTACCGCGTTTGGGTTGCATCTAAAGGTCATGGTGTGCCATAGACCCTCCTGATACTTTGAACCACGAAACGCCATAAAATTGAAAGATTTTGTGGCGTTTTTCTTTTATGTGTTGGTTTCATAATATGATGGCGTAGGTTCGGACTCATCGTTTGATACAAAGTTCGACAATACTGGTGTTTTCTTTACATAATGAAAGGTGTTATAACATAACAATTGTTTGTTTTTCGATTCACCACTATGAAGCTTCTTCGTCCTGTCTTGATGACTACCGCTGTTATCGCTCTCTCTACTGCTTCTTTAATCAGCTTTCTGCCCGAACCGACACTGGAGTCTGTTAAAATAAAGGTGACTCCTTACAAAGGTGAGGCTGCTTCAAATCCTGCTGTAAATCTAGAGCAGCAAAAAGACCATTCAATCCGAGTTCACTACTTTGTTAAAGTCGGGGATACTTTAAGTACTATTTTCTCATCATGGAACCTTGGCTACTCGACGCTTCAGCATGTACTAGAGGCTGATTTAAACGTACTCAAACTCGACACAATCAAACCCGGTGATCATCTTGAGCTGGTCATCGACTCAGAATCAAAGCAACTGCAGTCGATGATTTTCCACGAGAGTTTGGTCGAGCGCGCTATCTATACAAAAGATTCGGATGGCTCGTTTGAGTATCGTTTTGAAGAAGAAAAGGGGGAGTGGAGGGAAGCGCTATATTCAGGCACGATTCACGGTAGTTTTTCAACCTCCGCGTATCGATCTGGTCTTTCAACAGGACAGATTGCCAACATTACACAAGTACTGAAGGATAAAGTAAATTTTGCCAGAGAGCTGCGCGCTGGAGACCGTTTCGAAATATTGGTAAACCATCAATACTTGGGTAATCACCCAACTGGTAACGCTGAAGTTCAGGGAATCTCAATTACAATTGGTAATCGAGAGGTCGCTGCATTTTTGGCTGAGGATGGTCGCTTCTATGACCGTGAAGGAAATAGTTTAGAACAAGCTTTTGACCGTTTCCCTATAGACAAAGCCTATCGCCGAGTAACCTCGTACTTTAACCCTAAACGCAAGCACCCGGTAACGGGACGCATTTCTCCACATAACGGCACCGACTTCGCAACGCCAGTAGGTGCTCCGGTTTATTCAATTGGTGATGGTAAGGTGACGGCTATCCGCAACCACCCTTACGCTGGTAAGTATTTGGTCATTGAGCATAATAATGTGTATAAAACGCGCTACTTACATTTGTCGAAGTTTTTGGTAAGGCAAGGACAACAAGTGAAACGTGGCCAGAAGATTGCGCTCGCAGGGGCAACAGGTCGACTGACGGGCCCACACTTGCACTTTGAAGTCTTGGTGCGTAACCGTGCAGTGAACCCCCTAACGGCAGACCTTCCGTTGGCGACGTCTATTTCACAAGAGGAGAAGACTCAGTTCTTAGCTCGTATTTCTGATTTTGATCGCCGAGTTGCCAACAAACGCATGGTGAACCAAGAACCAACTTCGAAAGACAGTGACGTATAGTGTCTTTTGGGCACTGCATTAGCGCTAGCATCATAAATTGATATCGTTTGAAAATTAGCCGATAACTCTGCGTGAATATGCTACCTGGTTAACATGGTTTGTGGTGTGGTTGAATTACAATCGACCCACAAATCAACAGTTTGATTTTCAGGAGTGCCTTCATGCAAAGGATTGAAAACTGTGTATGCAGTGTATGTTGTGCTGAAACGAAGCACATTGTGGTGCTGGTTGAAAAACCGGCACTAGCGGAAGGCGAACATTCACAAGACAACAGCGTGTTTTTGGCCAACCTACTAAAAGGTTGGGTGTTTGGTGGATTAATGACTTCCACCCATGCCTATTCGTGTCACCGGGTCTGTCAGGTTTGCGGCACCAAGACCATAGAGGATTATGTAGATTGACTGGGGTTTTTCTGGGTTGTTAATTGCTCAGTTTGATGAATTAATGCTCAATGTTGTAGATGCTGTGCATGAAAATCGCGTGACATCGTTAGAGACTAGTTGAGCAGGTGGGAGGTATTGACTACAATGAGCCACTTTTCACTAACTCATTCAGGTTATCACCATGAGCGACAACGCAAAGCCAGAATTACCAGATCATCTATCAGGCAACCCTCGTAGCCCACATCACGTGGCTGAGTGTTTTGAACACCAAATTGGCATTCGCCTAAATGGTAAAGAGCGTACAGACGTTGAAGAATACTGCATCAGCGAAGGTTGGGTTAAAATCCCTTCTCCAAAAGCGAAAGACCGTTGGGGTCAACCTATGCTGATCAAACTTAAAGGTACAGTTGAAGCGTATTACGTTTAATTGAAACCTAAAAGAAAAGGCCAGTCACTTTATTAGTGACTGGCCTTTTTTATAGCGCTTGTTTTAGATTGCTTGTTCCAAACGAAGCATTATTTCATTTGCTCAACTTGTTTCTGTAGTTGGTCAAGCTGGTGCATCTTGCCTTTCAGACCCAAAGATTGGTAATCAATCGCCGCTGGGTTCATCATCTGACCTTGCTGCATAGGGTAGTCTGGTAGCGTCTTGAAGAAATCACCTAGTACGTCTTGGATCGGTACGAATAGCCACATGTTGTCTGCCATCCAGCGTAGGTACATACCAGACTCGTGAGGTGCTTTCTCAAATGGATCAGCACGTAGGTGAATGATCTTCGGCCAGTTAGGCTCAAATCGAACCGCATCAGTAATGTTGCCTTCTAGCGTTGCAAAGTGCAGTTTCCAGTCGTTCCAGCGTACGGCGTTTAGCTCACCGTTTGCAGTGAAGTAAAGTAGCGATTCACGCGGCGCCTCGTCCGTTTTACCTTCGAAGAATGGTTTGAAGTTGTAGCCGTCGATATGTACACGCCAGTCTTTGCCGTTCGCTTTGTAACCTTCTGCTAGTTTCTCTTTCACATCTGGTACACCAGCGGCTGCAAGTAATGTTGGTAACCAGTCTTGGTGAGCCATCATTTCGTTGATCTTGGTACCCGGTTCAATAGTACCCGGCCAGCGAACAAGCTGAGGAACACGCATACCGCCTTCCCACGTTGTTCCTTTCTCGCCATGGAATGGGGTTGCACCGCCATCCGGCCAACTTACCGTTTCTGCACCGTTATCGGTCGAGTAGATAACGATAGTGTTGTCAGCAATCTTCAACTCGTCCAGCTTGTCTAGCAAGATACCTACGTGGTCATCGTGCTCTAGCATTCCGTCAGCATAGATAGAGATACCTGATTTACCTTGATATTTCTCTTGTAGGCGAGTCCAAACGTGCATACGAGTGGTGTTGTGCCAAATAAAGAAAGGCTTATCCGCTTTAACTGCTTTCTCCATGAATGCCAGTGAAGACTCTAGGAATTCTTCATCCGCGTGTTCCATACGTTTGCGCGTCATAGGGCCTGTATCTTCGATCTTGCCGTCTGCGTAGGACTTGATCACACCGCGAGGACCGTAGTTTTTACGAAACTCTGGGTCTTTTGGATAGTAGTAAGTTTCTGGCTCTTCTTCGGCATTAAGGTGATAAAGGTTACCAAAAAACTCATCAAAGCCGTGTTGAGTAGGGAGATGTTGGTCTTGGTCGCCTAAGTGGTTCTTACCAAACTGCGCAGTGACATAGCCTTGGTCTTTCAAAAGATCGGCGATGGTTGGCGCCCAGTCAGGGATGCCGTGAGTTGAGCCCGGCATACCGATAGTAAGTAGACCTGTACGGAAAGGTTCTTGACCAGTAATAAATGCCGCGCGACCAGCAGTACATGATTGCTGACCGTAATGATCAGTAAATAGGGCACCTTCATTAGCAATACGGTCAATGTTTGGGGTTTCGTAGCCCATCATGCCTTGGTTGTATGCGCTAATGTTCCAGTAACCAACATCATCACCAAAAATCGCTAGGATATTAGGTTGGTCGGCTGCAACTGCTGCTGAAGAGGTTGCAACTAGGCCAACGCCCATTGCAATCTTACTTAAGTGGTTCGCCATTCGAGACTCCATCGTCTTTTAACTTATTGGATTTGAACAAGACACCATCGGGTATCTGTATGCTTGGCACTTTAGGCGAGTCACGAACGCAAGTCCTCTTATAGAGACTATAAAGAAAAGTTATAACGCGGATTTAACTCTCTGATCTTTAAAGTTAATGTCTGGAATCAACGTGGATAACGATACCGAACGCTGTGTGATTATTGTCAAATTACTCGTTTAAATTCGTTGGTGACGTTTTAAAGAAAAGTCTTTGTGTTAGTGGTAGTTATGCATGTTAGCGACTATATGTTAATGGGCAGGATGCAACCAACTAACGTAGAGGTTTACATGACAACGACAACAAGGTTTAAGCGGAGCTTAGCTGTATTGGCTACCGCGTTAATTGGTGTTTCAGCAAGTGCGTATGCCGAGGATAAGCCCAATATCCTCGTTATCTGGGGGGATGATATTGGTCAATCCAACGTCAGTGCTTACACTTTTGGCTTAATGGGTTACAAGACGCCCAACATCGATTCTATTGCTAAAGATGGCATGATGTTTACCGATTATTACGGGGAGCAATCGTGTACGGCTGGGCGTTCGACATTTATCACAGGTCAAAGCGTACTTCGCACAGGCCTGAGTAAAGTCGGTCTTCCTGGGGCAGATTTAGGTTTGCAAGCGGAAGATGCCACTATTGCAGAGTTACTTAAGCCCCACGGCTATATGACCGGGCAATTTGGTAAAAACCATTTGGGTGATAAAGATGAGTTTCTACCCACCGCCCATGGCTTTGATGAATTTTTTGGTAACCTCTACCACTTGAACGCCGAGGAAGAGCCAGAAAATATTGACTATCCAAAAGATCCAGAGTTTCGTAAACAGTTTGGCCCTCGAGGCGTCATCAAATCATTTGCTGATGGCAAAATTGAGGATACAGGGCCTTTAACGCGTAAACGCATGGAAACGGTAGATGAAGAGACCTTATCCGCCGCGCTCGATTTTATGGATCGTGCTGTTGCGGCGAAAAAACCTTTCTTTGTCTGGTGGAACGCGACACGCATGCACTTCCGTACTCATGTTAAAGATGGCAACTTGGGTAAATCAGGCATCAGCTTTTATGCAGATGGCATGATTGAGCACGACAACCATGTTGGGGAATTGCTTAAGAAAGTCGACGAGCTTGGCATTGAAGACAATACCATTGTGTTTTACTCCACGGACAATGGTCCACATATGAACACTTGGCCTGATGCCGGTCTTACACCTTTCCGTGGAGAGAAGAACACCAACTGGGAAGGGGCTTACCGAGTGCCTGCAATGGTTAAGTGGCCTGGCAAAATCGAAGCGGGTAGTGTGTCCAACAACATTATGCACCACATGGATTGGTTACCAACTTTCCTTGCAGCTGCGGGTGAGCCAGATGTGAAAGAGAAGCTACTTAAAGGTCACCAAGCCGGTGACAAGAGCTTTAAGGTTCACTTAGATGGCTATAACTTTCTGCCGTATTTAACCGGTGAAACCGAAGAGTCTCCGCGTGCGGAAATTTTCTACTTTTCTGATGATGGCGATCTCACCGCACTGCGCTATAACAACTGGAAAGTGGTATTTATGGAGCAGCGCGTTCAGGGAACACTTGAGATTTGGGCAGAACCGTTTGTTACGCTACGTGTACCGAAAATTTTCAACTTGAGAATGGATCCTTATGAAGTCGCAGATGTGACATCTAACACTTACTATGATTGGATGCTGGATAGAGTTTATCTTCTTGTACCCGCTCAGGTGTATGTAGGTAAGTTCCTAGAGACGTTCAAAGAATATCCGCCAAGGCAAAAAGCCGCAAGCTTTAACTTGGATGAGGTCATGCAAAAGCTGCAGACACCGACCAACAAGTAAAGTGATGATAAAAAGCGCTCCCAACGACTGGGAGCGTTTTTATTTGGATTCTTTTTCACACTTATTACATAAACTTGGATGGATTTAGCGAGTTGATACAGTAGACTGACTACTATAACTCACAATGAATATCCGTTATTTCGATTTATCATGCTGCTAACCGCTACTCCTACCGCCGAAATCTTTACTCAACACGAGTTCCGAACCATTGAACTGCAAGCACACTCCCTAGTACTGCATTCTGTTCGAGCGGAGGTCCGAATACCTTTCTGTGAATGGAGCGGCAAGCTCAGCGTTAAGCGTGGCTTGATCTGGTCTTCAATTACAGTTCATGCTCATGAGAGTGACGATAAGCAGGTTTGTTGGGTCGTACAAGGTTTGCCATGGCAAGAAGCGCAGCGTTTTGCCAAGCAAGCTGTGGCGGTTTACCAAAACTGGCATCGAGAACAAAGTGCCATGCTTAAAACCTACTTACCAAAGTGGGAGCAGGAGTTGACGAGATTGCGTACGCTACCTCAGTTCTTACCGCATTCAATGATGACTGGGTGGGTAGATGAGGTGAACAGTCAGTTTCTGGAGATGAACATGTCTATCTCTGAAGCGATGCGTACTGTGCCGAATCGAATCCAAAAGTTATTGCCGTGGCTAGATGAAACGCAACAATCATTGGTAGAGCGCAATACCAATTGGTTGGTTGACGAGCGTGAAAATTGGCAGGTTCTGTTTACACAGTCAGAATCGTCGCCAATGAATGACTCACAGCAAATGGCCGTTTTGCACAACAATGATCAGAATTTGATTTTAGCAGGGGCTGGTTCAGGCAAAACCAGTGTGCTAATGGCAAGGGTTTCGTACTTGCTGCAAAGTCATTTAGCACAACCAGAGCAGATACTCCTTGTTGCTTTTGGCCGTGATGCTGCTAACGAAATGCGTGAACGACTAGAGAGAAAGCTTGGCAAAACTGCTGATGACATTGCGGTACTGACGTTCCATCAGCTTGGTCTACAAATCCTCAAAGAGACAGAAATCCAACCGCCGAAACTTACGCCGCTCGCTACAGAGTCAGCAAAGAAAAACGGGTGGTGTATTGACTGGCTGAAAAAACATTGGATGACGCCCACCAACTTTAAGCGTTGGCAAAAGCACTTATCCAAATGGCCTATAGCTTACCTAAAAGGTGATGAAGAGCTTGGCAGTCAGAGCGAAAACCCCAAGTTAATCGCATGGCTAGAACAGCAGCTCGACCAGTTGATCGCAACGGGCCTGAGTAAAAAAGCGATTCAAGAGCAACTCATCGATGATGCTGAATATACGCGCTTGAATAGTGAGCTAGCATTATGCTGGCCATGCTATCAAGCTTGGCAGAAGATGCTCAAAGACAACGATCAGATCGACTTTACTTCGATGATCACCAATGCCACTAAGCGAGTGAATTCGAAAAAGTTCACTTCGCCGTGGAAGTTCATCATGGTTGATGAGTATCAGGATATCTCACCCGATCGCCTAGCCTTAGTGCAATCTTTATGTGAGCAGCCAGATAATAAAGCCTCGCTGTTTGCTGTCGGGGATGATTGGCAGTCTATTTATCAGTTTACTGGCTCCGATGTGGATTTGACCACCGAGTTTAGCGATCGTTTCCCTCATTCATCGGTGCATTTACTCGATACCACCTATCGCTTTAGTGACAAACTCTGTGCAGTGGCGTCAGATTTTATTCAGGCTAATCCTGCACAAATCAGTAAAGAAATAAAAAGCCACAAAACTGTGAAGCAAAAAGCGGTTGTAATTGAACATGGTAATCGAGTAGAGAAGATACTCGATGATATCAACAGTAAAGCAAAGAGTGCCAAATCGGTTCTACTGCTTGGCCGTAATCATTACCACAGACCAGAACTGTTTAATGATTGGCAGAAGCGATTTGCTAATCTTTCTTTGGAGTTTATGACTTGCCACTCGAGTAAGGGTAAAGAGGCCGATTTTGTTATAATTGTGAATGCCGATGAAGGGCAGTTCCCGGCCAAGCGCAAGTTCACTCACTTAAATGATGCTCTAACCAAAGGCTCGGACCAGTATCCTCATGCAGAAGAACGACGATTGTTTTATGTGGGCATGACCCGTGCGAAAAGTCGAGTGTGGATCACTTATCAATCGTCACCGTCACCATTTGTTAAAGAACTCATGGATCATGAGTTAGTCATGGTGAAAAAATAACTCTGTGGATTATTGGTTTTGCTATTTCTAGGCCAATACCATCTGTTGCGCCCGTCAATAAAAGTGTTTTTGCATGGGCGTAGTCTCCTGATGAGTGAACATCTATAGATTAGGCGATAGAAGGTATCTCACCAAGAAGCTCGGTTAGTAAACAGTTTTTAGATTTTGTTGATAATAAGAAAAAGCCTTTGCGCGGGGCAAAGGCTCGGTTAGGTTATTCTGTGTTGCAGCTAAGACTAGATTTTGTAGCTCGATACAACATCATCCATATGCTGAGTTTGGCCTGAAACCTTTTGTACTTCTTCAATACAAGTATTGGCATTGCTCATGTTGTCAGTGGAGATCTCATTGAGTTCGGTAATCGACTCGCTAACCTGGTTCATGACTATGCCTTGTTCTTCAATAGCTGCAGCGATTTGCTCTGAGTTTGCTTGGATCTCGGACATGTCAGTAGAAATTTGTTGCAGTGCTGTATCTAACTTGGCTGAAGCGGATAGCGTTGCTGCGCCTTGTGTATTGCACTGCTCAATATCATCAACCACTGTGGTCATTTGAGATTGAATGGCTGTCACCAAATTGGTGATTTCTTCCGTAGATTGGTGAGTTCGGCTTGCTAATGCTCGAACTTCATCAGCAACCACGGCAAAACCTCGACCTTGCTCACCTGCGCGCGCCGCTTCGATGGCAGCATTGAGCGCCAAAAGGTTGGTTTGCTCAGCAATATCTTGAATGATATGTACCGCACCACCAATTTTGCCTACATGGTCACTCAATGAGCGAATTTCATCATTACTTTCAGCGAGTACGGCAGACAGTGATTGAATATTGCTCACTGTGTCATCAACAAAAGTACGGCTTTGCTGAGAGTTGTCTGCGGCTTGGTTAACGACATCTGCTGCTTTATGCGTTGTTTGAGAGATCTCATCGATAGTGGTCACCATTTGTTGAACGGCAGCTGCCATTGTATTGGTGTGATCGCTTTGGCTATGGAATTGTTCAACAACATTTTGCAGCTCAGAGCTCATGTTGCTACTGCTGTGTTTGAGTTGGCTAGATTGCTGTTGCGTATCGGCGACCAGTGCTCTGAAACTATCTAGTAGGCTATTGACCGCACGACCAATCGAAGCGATTTCGTTTTTTCCTTCTGATGGCACATGCAGCGTCAGATCGTTAGTGCGAGCGATAGTGGAGATATTGGTTTGCAGCGTATCAACATCACGGCTGATGGAGCGAAGGATAATGCCTATTAAAGTGACGATTGCAAAGATAAGCCCGCCGGAAATAACCCACTTAATTGTCGTTAGTGTACCAATCGCTTGATCCAACGCGTTGTGAACGGTTTGATTAAAGGCTTTGAAATCGGATTCAATACTATGAGAGCGGCTACGGGTTTCACCTAGCAAGCCTTGGTCGTATTTAAAACCAATGATGGAACGTTGCGTTAACACTTCTTGGCCTAGTCGATCTAGCGTCGCGACGCCACTTTTATCAAAAGAGAGAGCAGAACCTGTAAGCACCGCTTTTTCTAATTCGACAAGAGATAGAGTCAGATTGTTGCGCTGCTGTCTCTCTAGTTCTTGTTTGAACTCCTCCATGATGCCGTCATTCGACGTCAAGCCCAGCGCTTTATAGGCTGCGACCAAGTCGGTAAAAGCGCTACGATAATCGACCAACTCTTTATCGAGTTGATTTGGCAGTGGAACATTTGATGCTTCAAGAGTTTGTTCTACTGCGATTTTTTGTTCAATGAACAACCTTGCATTCGAATTGAACTTATCTAAGTACTTTTCGTCTTTACGGAGTAAGAAATCTTTTTCGTTACGGCGAAGATTGAGAAGTGTGACTTCTAGCTGTCCAAGCTGCGTAGCCGCATTGGAGAGGTTGTCAGCGGTGCGGGCGAAGTAGGTACTGGTGCCCAGTACCGCAAGTATCGCCAACAGTGACAGCGATCCTAAGAGTAGAAGTTGATGCTTAATCTTCATAATGAGCCTTAACTAATTATCTATCCGTATTGAAACGCCGTGACTGAAGAGGGATCAGTAGACGCAAAGTTTTGTTATTATCTGAACTTGGAACCTTTTCGGGTGCGCAATATAGCAACTTATTGATTTTTAGTCTTCATTTGCAATAGCAAGAAGAAGAAATGGAATCGAGTGCATATAAAGCAACCTAATGAAACCCTTTATTGATATTTATATCGGTTATGAGGTGGCGTTCTTTAGCGAACGGTGTAGGTTTTAGAGCACAAAAATGAACATTAGAGGTTAACATCTTGTTACAGCTAGAAAAATACGACGCAATTATTTTTGATATGGATGGTACGCTTTTGGACACTATGCCGAACCACGTAAAAGCATGGGAGTTAACAGCTGAACACTTTGAATTTCCATTTGATCGTACTTGGCTGCATTCGCTTGGTGGCATGCCGAGTTATAAGATTGCTGGTGAGGTAAATCAACGCTATGGCCTGAGTTTGGATCAGCAAACAGTATCGACTTTCAAAATGGAGACGTTTGCTACATTGCCGTTTCATGGTGCCCCAATCATGCATACCTATGAAGTATTCAAGCAATATCGAGACCAGAAGCCGATGGCCATTGGTACCGGCAGCCAGCGTGACTCTGCAATAAAGCTGCTTACTGAAGCCGGTGTGTTGGAGGCGTTTGACTGTATCGTGTCGGCAACCGAGGTGACCAGCCATAAGCCGAATCCAGACACCTTCTTGATGGCAGCGGAGAAAATGGGCAAGCAAGCCTCACGCTGCGTTGTTTTTGAGGACACAAAGCTGGGGTTGCAAGCTGCGCACGCGGCAGGAATGGATTGCTATTTAGTGGCTGAAAGCAGCTTTGAGTTTTACCCTGCATAAAGAAAAACGCCCTATCGATGACGATAGGGCGTTTTAGTTATGCGCTTACACAGATGTAAGTCTACTGAATCTTAAGTAACTCAACATCGAAAATTAATACTGCTGAAGGGGGAATTGGTCCGCTACCACCTTTGCCGTAACCTAGTGTGCTAGGAATGTATAGGCGGTATTTATCGCCTTCCGACATGTATTGCAAACCTTCTTGCCAGCCCTTGATTACCTGGTTAAGGCCAAAGCTGATTGGTGTTCCACGATCAACGGAGCTGTCAAAAACGGTGCCATCGATTAGCGTACCGTGATAGTGCACTTTTACCTTGCTCTTAGCCGTTGGGGTTTCGGTATTTTCACCTTTATGAAGGATTTCATATTGAAGGCCACTTTCAGTGCTGATCACACCTTCTTTTTTAGCATTTTCAAGCAAAAATGCCTGACCTTGTTGGAAGTTCTCTTCACCTGCTTTGCTGTTGTTCCAAGTGCGATAAATCATGAAAGCTGCCAGCAGCAGAACGATAACAGGGATAAGAATTTTAGACACAATCTTTCCTTCTATTTAGTTTTTAGGTAATTAATAGTTTCGGCAATTTCATCGATTCCCTGATGACCAGAGACCATGACTTCATACTTACCGTTTACGATAAATGTCGGTACCGCATTTATTTGCGCTTCAATAGAGACTGACTCCGCGACTTCTAGATAACGGAATAATTGCTCTTGCTGCGTTTTATCGAGCTCGTATGGGCTTACCATGTCACGAGAGTGGAAAATACGATCGAGTTCCGCTTTCTTTGCTTCTCCATCTAGATCATGATCTTGAACCAAAGCAAAAAGGCTATCTTTCATATCTGCCGGCACGATACCGTTTTCCGACTGCATTACCGCAGTGTAAAAAATCATCGCGGCAATCTTGGCACTGTCATTGAACATAACGTGCAGTTTACCAAGCTTTTCACCCGTTTGTTCTTCTAAAGCGGGTAGCATTGGCTCTAGATTGCGACAGTGGCCACAGCTCAAAGAGAAGATTTCAGTGATTTGTGGAAGGCGGTATGTCGATAAGTTGGTATCCAGCGTACGATATTGTTTGCCTTCGACAGGAGTAGATGATTCGCTGCATGCAGCAATAGCTACAACCAGCGCTAATATAGAGAATGACTTAGAAAGTGTTTTTAACATGATAATGCTTCTAAATGAATTTAACCCAAAGAGTGTAACGTTGAATGAGTGGACCACACAAGAGGAGAAAAGACGAAAGATTTATTGTAAAGCTTTGACTATTTCGGTCGATAAAAGGGTAAGTTCAAAAGTGAGGAGTGGGTGATGTTGAAACTGAAAAAAATCGTAGCTTTTGCTGTAACGGGTAGTGCTGCGATCATTTTGTCAGGGTGCAGTTCGATGTCCGCAACCACAAGTAAAATGTTCCCAGCGATGCTAGAGACAGCGCCTCGTGGAGAGAGCGATGTCATGCACGCCGATTGGGCAGAGGCGCCGATCATGTCGAGCGCGAGAGTAGGCGGCCCAAATGGTCAGTATCGAACTCAGTCATGGGATGAACTGGAAACATATCTGGTTAATCACGGTTTGGATTATGAACTGATTCCCGGTGACTACGTCATGATTCGTCTCAAACAGAAAATTCATTTCAACACGGGTTCAGCCAATGTCGCTGATGGTTCTGCTCAGTGGTTAAGTCAGCTCGCTAGCTTTTTATCAAATCAAACCGGGGTGGATGTTGTCATTGGTGGTCATACCGACAATACGGGGACAGTGAAACTGAATGATTCTTTGGCAAATAAACGCGCAGAATCGGTAAAACGAGCGCTGGTGGGTAATAAAGTCCCACAGCAGATGATCTATACTCGAGGCTACGGGGAATACGTTCCGGCATGCACGAACTCTACTCAGTTTGGTAAAGCCTGCAATCGCCGAGTGGAACTGACACTGATTGTTGCTCAGTAATCTAGAAATACTAAAAAAGCGACGGTGAATCTGTCGCTTTTTGGTATCTGACTGTCAATAACGTATTGAAAGCGCTAGCTTAGCCCAACAATGTTGCCATCGTCATCAAGGTCTAAACTCATAAAGGCTGGCTTATCTGGCAAACCCGGCATAGTCATTACATTGCCGCAAAGTGCGTAAACAAAGCCTGCACCCGCACATAAGCGCAACTCACGAATCACCACATCAAAGCCAGTTGGGGCACCTTTGATACTGCCATCGGTCGTGATAGACAGCGGAGTTTTCGCCAAACAAACGGCGAGATGATCAAAACCGTGTTTCTTGTATATCTCTAACTGCTGCTGAGCCTGATAGGAGAGCGTAACACGTGCCGCACCGTAGCCAACTTCACATACCGTCATGAGTTTTTCTTCAATGGCTTGCTCAGATGTATACAGTGGTTTGAAGTTAGCTTCTGTTTCACATGCTTCAATCACTTTTTCAGCCAGAGCGACAGTACCTTCGCCGCCTTTGGCAAAGCCTTCGCTGATTGCAACGCCGCAATTGCTATCGAGTGCTTCTACCCACTCTTTGAGTAGAGCAAGCTCTTTTTCGCTATCTTGAGGGAAGCGGTTAATTGCGACGACAGATGGAACACCATACTTGGCAACGTTATTGATGTGCCACTTTAGGTTTTCAAAGCCGGCGTCAAGTGCAGCACTGTCTTCGCCATAAATGCTATCTGGGATCGGTGTACCCGGTTTGAGATCATACAAGCCAGAGTTAGCTTTTAGGCCACGAAGTGTCGCGACGATTACCGCACAGTCAGGTTTTTTATCTGTCGCTGAAGCTTTAATGTTGCATGCTTTCTCAAAACCCATATCAGAGCCAAAGCCGCCTTCGGTAACAGTGAAATCACTGAGTTTAGTGGCGATGCTGTCCGCAATGATTGAAGAGTTACCATGGGCGATATTTGCAAATGGTCCAGCGTGGATAAGCGTAGGTACGCCTTCCAGTGTTTGCATTAGAGTCGGCTCAATCGCCTCTTTCATGCTCACTGCCATGGCACCAGCAACTTGTAGATCTTCTGTTGTGATCGGTGTGCCGTCGATGGAGTAGGCGACAACGATCTTACCGATTCGTGCACGTAAGTCTTTTAGGTCTTTAGATAGCGCTAAGATAGCCATCAGTTCAGACGCAGCAGAAATATCAAAACCATCTTGGCGTTCATAACCATTAATGGTCTTGTTAACCTCGTTTTGACCAACCGTCACCATACGCAGGGCACGGTCATTGTGGTCAACAACACGTTTCCAAACCACATTCTTGCTATCGATTTTCAGCGCTTTTAATCCAGTGCGGTTTTCAAACGCTTCAAATCCTTGACGCTGTTCATGGTAGATACGCGCGTCAATAGCGGCTGCAGCCAAGTTGTGCGCAGCAGTAACGGCGTGGATATCACCTGTCAGGTGAAGGTTTAGCTCTTCCATTGGCGCAACTTGCGAATAGCCACCGCCAGCAGCACCACCCTTAACACCGAAAATTGGGCCCATAGAAGGCTGGCGGATACAAGCCATCACCGACTTGTTGAGCTTTTTCAAACCTTGAGATAAACCGATAGTTGTTACGGTTTTTCCTTCACCCAGCGGGGTTGGGGTAATCGCAGTAACAACGATTAGCTTGCCGTCACGGTTGTCCTTAAGGCGAGAAACCGCATCTAAAGTAACTTTAGCTTTGTGATAACCTTGCGGATGATACTCATGCTCAAGCAAGCCTGCTTGCTCGGCAATGTCAGAAATAGCGGAGAGTGACGTCGTACGACAGATATCGATATCGGAAAGCATTAACGGTCCTTTAAAGCCACAAAATTATTGAGGAAAACGTTTGCGTCAGGATAATACTGGTTAAATATGCTTTGTAAAGCTAAACATTTAGCCTCCTGTACTAATATTAACCAGTTTCTCAATAGTTGTCTGATTTAGAAACAAAAAAAGGGCCGAAGCCCTTTTTTATCGATCCCAGTACGCTTCTTCTTCGAGGCTGTCTTCCCTTTCAGGTAGCGCGCGCGTTAGTCGAGGAGAATGCTGGGTAAGTACTTCGTAACTTACACGGTTCGCGTACTTACAGATTTGCGATAGCGACGAATATGTTAAACATGGTGCAACGTGTTTGTCTGAGTCTGCTACATTCTTGCTGTGGAATGAGTTAGCTGTCATATCGTGTAGCAATGCAGAGAGGGCACCATCGCCAGCACCATTGGTGTTTTTGATTTCTAATGGACCGCCAAGATAAGGGCCAATATGTGAGTACACTTTTTGCGGATCAGTACAGTCTTGCTTGCGCATAGCGCGGCTGAACTCAAACTGGTTGAAATCGCTGAACTGCTCAGATGATAGCAAGTCATGGGTGGTTTCACGTAGAGTGACGTTGTCACAGTAACCTGCCATGTAAAGACCTTCTGGGCCTGCAGTACACAGGACAAGGTCGACCCAATCTAGCGCTTTATCAGCGGCTTGTAATGGATCAGCAAAGCCAGTTAATGCTTCACCTTCTTCTTCATTCATCGCCAAGATAGTCACGTTTTCTTGGATGTAATCTTGCCAGAACTTCTCGTTACCTTCGATTACCCACTTTGTACCTAGCGTAAGTACGATTGGTACCGACTTTTGTTTTGCGATTTCTACGGCGCGTGCAACGGCCTGTGGCATTGGATCTTCAGGCTTACCACGCATCAAGTACGAAGATACAACAAGCGCTGACGCTTTGTTAAATACCGATTCAGGAACACTTTCTGGACGCAGTTGGTTCATTTCACCTTCGTTGATAGCGAAAGTGCGTTCGCCGTCGTCTGTGATCAAGGTATAACAACGACCAATTGGGCCATCTACAGTCTGCAAATGATTTAGGTTCATTCGTGAAGATGTGCGGCAAAGGTAACGATAGCCGTAAGAGCCGACTTGGATGTTTTTTGACATCACACCGAGCAATACTGATTTGCTATCAGCGAGAACCGAGTAGTTGTGTAGTGTGTTGCCAATCGTATCACCCGGAAACTGGTGAGTGATCAACTCTTTCTCAACGAGTTCTGCATAAAGAGCGTCCGCTTTGCTCTCCTCAAGCACAAGTGAGTGTCCTTTACTCAAGTCGTATTTCGCTAAAAAGTCATCATCAACTCGTGCTTCGATATCAACGATGGTTTGACCGACACCAACAATCGTTGGACGGTACAGCTTAGGCGCTGACTGCGCTTGACTGACCGAAAGGTCTTTCTTGCTGGTAGGAAAGTAGTGTTTTGACTTGCGTTGTCCAGGAAATTTCATAATAAAAAGCTAGCGGCTCAAAATTTGTCGGCATGATATCACAAGAAGTTTATCTGTGTTTCATGAAATTGCATTGAGTTTGTGAGTTGTTTTAGTTTTGGGGTGCGTGCTACCTAGGTCAGCGGTCACAAATTGAACCGATTGCCATACGGAAAGTGTGTCGATATGCAATACTGTTCAATGCTAGGGTAAGGTAGAGGACGCAGGTTATGGATATGAAAAATCTGACAGTCGACGAAATTAGAGCGGTACTAAGTCGTTTAGATTGCTACTTTTTTGTCAAAGACCAACATGTGCGCTACACCTACGTTAACGACGCAGTGTCGCGTTTGTTTGGTAAACCTGCCGAAGACATTGTTGGCG
Source organism: Vibrio sp. CB1-5 (assembly GCF_059412285.1). Classification (NCBI taxonomy): domain Bacteria; kingdom Pseudomonadati; phylum Pseudomonadota; class Gammaproteobacteria; order Vibrionales; family Vibrionaceae; genus Vibrio; species Vibrio sp. CB1-5. The sequence continues at coordinate 37,026 of NZ_JBJHPB010000014.1, forward strand.
GTGATGACACCCAGTTTTTTGACCTTGAACAGTGCCATGATCTTATTCAACACGATCGAAAAGTGCTCGAAGGAGAATCGCTGTCACAAGTTGAAAAAAGCACGGATATATATGGTGTGACCCATCACTATCAAATTCTGAAAACACCGATTTATGACGACGAAGGCAATGTGGCGGGAATTTTCGGTTTGGCGATCGACATTTCAGAGTCTATTGCTAAGCGAGATGAATATGAATACTTAGCTATTCGAGATGTCCTGACTGGCGTCTACAATCGCCGCTACTTGGAGTTGCAATTAAAGCGAGAAATTGCAGCTCACGTACGCCACAACAAGCCACTTTGCTACGTCATGCTGGATGTCGATAATTTTAAACATATCAATGACAGCTATGGTCACAGCATTGGAGACTACGTCCTTAAAAACGTTGCCAAGCTAATGGAATCATCGGTACGCGAAGAAGACTATTGCTTTCGTTTTGGCGGTGATGAATTCGCCTTGCTGTTACCGCTGACCTCGTTATTTGCTGCTTATAAGGTGGCGGAGAGAATTCGTGCCAGCATTGCTGAACATGAGTTTGTGTCTTCAGAAGGGCAAAAGTTCTCTATTAACATTAGTCTTGGTGTTTCACAGCTTACTGAAGGAAACACGGGCTTACTTGTCGCTCAAGCGGATGGGGCGTTGATGACGGTGAAACGTGAAAAGGAAGGAAAAAACATGACGTTGGTCTTTTGTGACAAACAAGGCCATATTACCGAGTGTGAACGATGTAAGTTGAAACGTACCTGCCATTAAAAAGTCAGCTCTAAAGAAAAGAGCTGACTATATGTCGAGGACTACTGTTGAACGTCTACCGGAGATTCTACGTAAGCTTTAGTTCCCCACAAGGGTACGGTCGACAAGCTGTGTTTAAAGCTGCCTGATGTTTCTTTGGTTGAATATGACAGATACATCAGGGTTTGATTGTCCGCATCATAAATCCTACGAACCTTCATACTTTTGAAAAAGATACTTTTGGACTTCTTAAACACCACTTCGCCAGACTTTGATTTGTCGATTTGAGCAATCATCTCAGGCGTGATCTCGCCTGTTTGGCGGCATGAGATAGAGCTGTCACTTGGATCGGCCAGGCTCAAATCGGCCTCGATGCTGGCAACGTGACACGTAACGCCAGTGATAATTGGGTCATCAAGAGTGTTGAGTTTAATATCTTTTAATGTGAACATACCGAGCGACACATCGCCCACCTCTTTGTCACCACACCCCGATAGGGCTAATGTGGCAAGCGGGACAAGCAAAAGCTTTTTAAGCATAAAGGATTCCTTTTTAAATTAGGCTTTTGTATACCATAACTAAGGTTACCCGAAAAATCGAATAGGATTAATATGAAAGACATAGCCACACGCCTCCACAACGAAAAGAATCAATGGCTGGCTAGCCAAGTAGAAGGTGGGTATCCAACCAAAGAGAGCCTCAAAGGTCGCGAACTTTACCTTGGTGCAATCTCTAGTTGTTACTTGGAACCGTTTGAAGCTCCCAGTGACTCAACAACTAATATTGAATGGCATTTGGTCGATTTTCATCGGCTAACCATTATGTTCTCACTGTTACATTCCAAACGCTGGGCAAATGATGATCACCAGCAACTTATTGTCGAATTTCTCACGCAGATCATCGTTGAGCCTAGTTACGCGTTGTACGTTGGTTTTGAGCGTGGAGAGGTTGCAGCAGCGGCCATGGTATCGACAGAAGGGGAGACGGTGCTGATCTCAGATATCGCACTTTCCGGTGATTGGAACGAGGCGAATGTATCGGCCAGTATCGCTTCTCTAATACAAAGTGCCCAGATTGCAACTAATTCACAGGTTTGGTTAGAAAAACGGTGATCAATCACTGAGTTTCGAATTTTGCTCTCTTCAAATATCCAAACTTTCGATTCCATCGCCTTCTGATTCGCCGAAGTGTATTAATATTCAACGAAAATTAAGTGCAAAAGGTCGTTGAATACATAATGGCGAGTATTAAATGTGTATTGTTTGATTGTGATGGAACCTTGGTTGATAGCGAGCGTTTGTGCTGTGTTGCGATAGTAGAAACGTTTGAGCAAGTTGGGGTGACACTTAGGTTAGACGCCGTCATGGATAACTTTGTTGGCGGAAAAATTGCCGACGTATTGACGTCTGCTCAACAACTGGCGGGGAGCCACGTATCACTCGACCTGTTAGAGCCTATTTATCGCGAGCAAACCCAACGTCTGTTTGAAGAGCAATTAAGACCAATGGAAGGAGCCGTTGAGCTGCTCGATTTTTTAGATCAATCCGGTATTGAATATTGTGTGGTCACAAATAGTCCTACTCACAAAGCCAAAAAGATGTTGGCGACAGTGGGACTAGAACAGCGTTTTAGTAATCGTGTGATTTCGGCGTTTGATGCTAATAGCTGGAAGCCGGAGCCGGACTTGCTTCAATATGCAGTGACCATGATGGGCTTTCTGCCTGACGAGTGCTTGTACATTGATGACACGGCTAAAGGCGTGAAGATGGGCATTACGGCGGGGATTCAAACCATCCACTTCGCTTCGTCGTGTGATTATCAGCAAAACTCCAGTACTTGCCTAACCTCGATGAGTGAAGTAATTAAACACATCGAGAAGGCAGAGTAGTAGCAACAGCGAAACGTCAGTGCATCAAGTGGATATGTTTGATGCGTGGAACATGATTTTGAAAATGGGTGCTCTGGTAAACCACAAGACTATGATGAGAAAACTGGCGGGTAAAGTAGCCACAATCTGCGCATATAAATGTCTCTGCATCTTCAGATAATAGTCCTTCATCAGATCCACACACTGGACATAGACCCAGCGGTTGATGCGAAGGTTTGGTTTTATTCATAAAACCCCTCTTGTTGTGGAGGATAGGCTGGTTTTTATGATTGTAATACTCTTCAGTGGAACTCACTTACATTACCCTTGAATTAGGCGAGGTAATGCGACTTATATCACTAATATCAGTGAATGACTCGAAATCATCACTTATATCAATGCGCTCGCATAAAAAATAGACCAGATGAACTGATCTATTTGGATTTATGGCTAAACATTCTTTTGAATAAAACGCTCTAGTTGTTTAAGAGCGCATTGTCGTTGGGCGTGTTTTTAGTTAAGTGCGATAGCGAGTCAATACTTCGCTTAGCACCTTCGTTGCTTTCGATAGGTTCGCTACGCCAATTTCACTGTTTTCTGCAACTTCACGAATGGTTGCTGATTGGGTACGAATATCGCTAAGCTCTGTGGCAATTTCTGATGCCACGCTGCTTTGCTCTGCAGCTGACGTCGAGATTTGGGTACTCATATCCATAACGGCACGTGAAGAGTCAGCAATTGAGTTAACATCACCGCCAATTTCACCAATGAGACTGCTACTAGATTGTGCCTGCTCAACGGTTTGTTGGGTGATCTCTGCAATGTTTTGGCTTTCAGATTGCAGTTTTTCAATCATTGCTTGAATTTCAACAGTGGCGGCCTGAGTACGACTGGCTAAGGTGCGAACTTCATCCGCTACCACGGCGAAACCACGGCCTTGCTCACCAGCACGTGCCGCTTCGATTGCAGCGTTGAGAGCGAGTAGGTTAGTTTGCTCTGAAATCGCATTGATCGTGGTGATCACTTCGTTGATTTGTGTCGTGTTGTCGGTCAATGCAGCAACAGAGTGCGAGGCTTCTTCGATGTAGGCAGACAGCTGGTTGATATCCGCAATAGCTTGTTGCACACGTTGGTAGCTCTGCTCAACTTGTTTGCTATCTTCTTCTGCTTGCTGATTTGATTGCAAAGAGATGTTAGACACTTCTTGTGCAGAAGCCGTCATCTGTTCCATTGCCGTCGCGACGGAATCCAAAGAAGCATATTGATTGTTGATTTGGCTGTTACTGCGCGCCATTTCTTCATGAAAAGAAGAGGCTGTTTCTTCTAAGCTAGTCGCGGAGTTTTTAACTGTGGTAACAAGCTCAGTCAACGTGTCCATTGCTTGGTCTAGGGCGACACCGATAGTACCAAACTCATCACGTCCAGCGACAAAGTTCAGACGCGAAGTTAGGTCTCCATCTGCGATTTTGTTTACCGTTGTATATAGCGTGTAAAGTGCGCCGCCAAGGAATGTCGCAAGCCAGTAGCTGAAAATACCAAATGGAATCACCCATAGGTAGGTTAGCGCCAAACTAGTTAGTGCGTCAGATTTCGCTTGCTCAAGTTGATTTTTCATCGAAACGCTGAGTGAGTAGTTCTTGCCTTCACTACCTTTAGCGCTAGCAGAAACGGTACCATTGCTGATGCCTGAGGACTGAGAATATCCCTCTGTCACGCCCATCTTGTTAAGTAAAGTCATATCACCCGTAGCATGTGCCGCATCGAGATAAGCATTGAGGCTTGCTTCGACCTGACTGATTGCTTGAGATTCAGAACTGGTGACAGCGTCTTGATAACGGGCGACAGACGAGTAGGTGAGTGCTGCAAAAAACAGTGCAAACACAATCCATACTTTGTCGTTGATCGACAGCTTAATAAAAAACGCATCGATTTTTCTAAATTGTACTTCTCTCATGGGCGGCTCCGTGAGTGATATTGTTATTATTGAATAGACATGAAAAAGCCCCAGAGGGGCTTAATTAATGGGTATGATATCGACTTTTTATGCAATGTCTTTATAGGCATACACTAATGCTGTGATTTTGATCACTAAAACTAGCCGAGACTTGGTAGTACATGAAAGCTTACAAGTAATTGAGCTACAACGATAACCAGGCCGACACTCATTGCGACGTAAAGCGCAATTTGCCCACCACCGGTTTGGTAGTGCGTCGTAGATTGAGCCTGGTCTAACCTAACCTTACGAGTTTTTGCCACCATGACGGTTGGTAGAAATATCGCCAGAATGGCTAGGGCGATTGCCGCGTATCCCAATGCCATAATAAAGCCTTGTGGGTAGAACAGGGCAAAGCATAAAGGTGGCAAAAAGGTAATCAGTGCCGCTAAAGCACGATGAGCAAACGCGCTGTCAGTTGATGTATCTGCTGATGCTTTACGGCCCAAATCTCGCAAGTATTCAAACAAACCTAAACTCACACCCAAAAACGAAGTCACCAAGGCTAAGTCTGCAAATACACCAATAATCGTCGCTAATCGCTCGACATGAACGGTGCTTGAAAGTAGTGAAATCAAGTTAGATAAACCGCTATTTTCAACCAAGGTTTGTTGTTGTACAACGCCTAGTGTCACGAGTTGCCAAAATACGTAAATGACCAACGGTAGGCTTGAACCGATAAGAATGGCTTTACGCAGCGAAGCGGTGTCCCCCTTAAGGTAGTTAACAATCGCCGGAATACTTCCGTGGAAACCAAATGAGGTAAAGACCACTGGGATAGCCGCAACAATTAATCCTTGTTGGAGAGGAAGGCTGGTTAAGTAACCTTGAGTCACATTCGGTGCTAGCAAGAAAAGCACACTGCCCATGGCAATCAGCTTGATGGTAAACAACACTCGATTCAGTTTGTCCACCGCATGGGTACCAACAGTGACGGTCAATGCGACGATCAACGTAAACACTACGGTTGCTGTGGTTGATGATAGAGAAAGACCAAATACCATTTCTAAGCGCTCAGCAAATTGACCGCCTCCTCCTGCAATGTATGCCGCACACAATGCATAGAACAAAAACAGCATCGCGAAGCTGGCTATGTACTTACCTTTCTTGCCTAGGATCTGCTTTGCAAGCGTATGTAGTGTCGCCGAATGGTCGGCATATTGGTGTAACTCAACCATTAGTAGTGCGGTATAAGCCATGAGCGCCCACAGACCAACCATTAATAGTAGAGAAGTACCAAAGCCGATGCCGGCAGAGGCGATGGGAAGGGCAAGCATACCTGCACCTATGGTGGTGCCGGCGATGATGAGAGTGCTTCCGAGAACTTTTGATTGCATTGTATATAATTCTTTACGTATTGATGGTAATTAGCGATATGTAAACTATTTTGGCTGATGTTGTAGACGCTAATTCTATTAATGATGGGATTATGCAGTGCTAAAAGCTAACGATCAAGTACTTTGTACGATAATGTTTATACTTGTGTAAATAATTATTTACAGTGGGAGATTGAAGCGCGAAGCAATCGTTTAACGATGACTTTGCTCAAGGAAATGGTAAGAGCGAGTTGGGTTTCTTATTAATGTCATATAGCGTGACTACATTGTCGCACAGACATGATTAAGGAATATGAGTATGGAAAAAGACATCAACGAACACGAGCTAGAGTGGCTAGATGCGATTGAAATTGGTCTGCTATTGTCTGAGTTTGACGTGAACGAGCAAAGCGAAGAGCAATAGTCCTGTTACAAATAGTGGTAAGAAAAAGCGGTGAATAGTCCCACCAGCGACTATCCTAATGAAATGGAAGGAGTTATCAGGGTAGTGGGGGACAAGTATGGTACGAGTGTTTGCACTGTTGGCTGTTCTTTTGCCGTTACCTCTTGCCGTTTATCTAAGATTTTTCGAACCTTCCTGGCAGCTTGAGAACCTTGCTGCTTTCTTATCTTTATTCACCATCTATTTCGGTTTGTTGGCGCTGATATTTCTAATGATGCGCCACTGGCTTGTGTTTACAGGGCTCTTGCTTACGGTATTACTCTTTACGCTCGGAATGAGCAACATATCCATCAACCAAAGCGCTTGTGCTACTAATCGATTATCAGTTCTGCAATATAATGTGTTTTTTGATAACCCATCATTATCCTCTCTGATTGATTATGTAAATCAGGCTCAGCCAGACATGGTTGTTCTTCAAGAAGTCTCGCCAAGGCATGGGCAAGCACTAGAAGCCTTGTTTCGCAGCTATCCCTATTACTATGGTGGTCAGATTCGGGTTGGTTATCCGAGCGGGCAAATGGTATTAAGTAAGACACCACTTTATGGCATGACAACTCACCGTACTACGGCTGGTCATGCTTTCATTAGTTTCGTTTGGCAAACTCGATTTGAGCAAGATGTCATGGTGATAGCGGCTCACCCACCGTCTCCAAGAAACCAGAAACACTGGAATGAGAGAAATGACATGCTGGCAGAAATAGAAACGTTAGCCCTTCGTTCTCCGCTAACATTCAATCTAGTAGTAGGAGATTTTAACCTCGCGAGTACAACGCGCCGTTTCGATAAATTTCTACCTATGTTTCACACAGCGCCCATCCACAGCTGGCCTGTGTTTCTTAAGCGCTGGCATTTACCAACTTACCCGATAGTCGCGATAGACCACTTATGGGTAAGTAATGAGAATAGTGATAGGTCACCGATATGCCAAAGAGAGCGAGTCATGGAAATTACGGGCTCGGATCATGCGGCGGTAATGACTGTTTTGAATGTCGATTAGAGCGTGAATTGAAGTGAATAAAAAAGCGACCTTGAAGGTCGCTTTTCTGATCGAGATGTTAGTTAACACCAGGGTATAGATTACTTCTTGCGGCAGTACTCAGCGATAACATACATCGCTTGACCGTTCGCTTTACCCTGAACGTGCTTTGGATCGTCAGGGTTAACGCTGATACCGCGAATCACAGTACCTTGTTTAATGACTTGAGAAGAACCTTTGATTGGTAGATCTTTGATTACCGTTACGTCGTCACCTTTTTTAAGTTCAACGCCGTTCACGTCGCGAGGTTTCTCCTGGTTTTCATCAAGACCAAGCTCAGCCCATTTTGCTACTTCTTCGTCCATGTACATCATGTCGACAAGATCTTGAGCCCAGCCTTCAGCAGATAGACGTTTAAGTTGGCGCCACGCCATCACTTGAACAGGGGCAACTTGGCTCCACATGCTGTCGTTTAGGCAACGCCAGTGGTTCACATCCATAGTTTCTGGGTTTTCAATCTGGCTCGTACATGTGTCGCAAAGCATAATCGCATGATCAACCGTGATTTGTGTATGAGGCGCAACGGCGAATGGCGTGAGTGGCGCTTCGGCAGCACAAAGTTCACATTTGTTTTCGCAGCGTTCAAGCATGGTTGCTTCAGTAGACATACATATACCTTATTTTGATATGACCAGCAGCCGATAAGCTGATGGTTAAGATGATGTGGTACTTAATTTTAGTATCACTGGATTGATAGCCGCGCATTATACATGGTTTTACGAAAAAGTGTGATCTTGGGCATAAAAAAAGCACGGTCGAGACCGTGCTTTTGCCTTAGGGATGGAGGCTATTGTAGTACATCTGCATCAGAGACGGCTGCCTGACTGTTTTCCACAAAGTATATGACTTGCTTCTGCATTTCTTGATGATGGAGAACGTCGTCATCTCCTTGTTGAATAACATAGGTAGAGTGGCGACCATCAGCATCGAATTTTACAAAAGGCTTGTCTTTTATTCCGGGACCGTCGGTCTTCACTATCTCAGTCAACTCTAAGGCTTTAGCCATTGGCTCAGTACCTGCAAGCGGTGAATACAAAGCATACTTAGTCGGTGGTGTCCCTGTTGGACCAAGAACATTGTTTGGTACCGTCGAATCTCCAAGAACTTGAGCCATGTAAACAGGGGTATTGCTCGCATTCAATGTCATGGCATAGTTGATAGGATCAGCAGTATCCAACACTGTTTGCGCGGCAAAACTAAACTGCGAGGTCGCACTGATAAGCGTTGGGTAGTTAGCGGCATTATCAGCCTCATAAGCATTAAGACATAGTTGCTCGTAACCTAGAGTGCCCGGAGTGCCACAATTGGCATCCGCAAATGCTGCGTAGCCAGGTACACCGCCAAGTGCGACGTTATGTGTGACAACTGGGCCGAAGGCTGCAGAACCCAACAATAAGTTAGCGATTTGACCACCTGAATTCACAAATGATGAGTTCTTAAATGAGAAGAAAGCATCAACGGGAGAGCCCAACGCAGTGTTAGACTGGGCAACCGCAGGTGCACCCAAGATACCGCCTAATGAGTGACCGATAAAGCTCGGCGCTGTAGCTGAGTCTGCCAATGAAGGAAGTGTTGCGAGTGTGCTTGAACCAAATTGCTGCGCTGCTTGATTGGTGCCCAATGCTAAACGAAGCGCGATGAGATCCAGCATAGATTGACGAATGTTATCGCGTGCTACCGGTAAAACCGACAGATTCATATAAGCCAAAACGTTCGCATTCGCCGAGCGTTGGTCGTCTAGACTACGGTCACCATGGAGCGGCGCGTCAATGGCAATGACAGCATAATCACTGGCTACCAGGTTATTGGCAAAGAAGTAGCTGTTTTCTTTAGCTGAAGTAATGCCGTGCTGGTAGATAACTAGCCCTTTCATAACCTTGTCAGTAGGGGTGAAGAGCAGGTAATTCACTTCTTCAATCGACTTGATTGATGGAACAGGCGAGTATTGAGTGACAATACGGTCTGCGTCGTATTGAGAGCCGTCAAGCTTGGTGAACGTGTATCCCATGATATCTGGGAGTTTTGATGCTGGGTTCGCCAAGAACTCTTCTGGGTCGATACCGTAACTTACTAATTGCTGAGCGAAGTTATTCTGTTCAGCATCATCGGAAACGGCATCGTTAATGATAGCGAAGCTTGTTGACGCAGACTCAAACGGTTGAGTATTCCAATTTGCCCCTTTTTCTAAGTAGTGTGGAAGCTTGACGGTACCCCGGCTTACGGTAACGGTGCCAGGTGCTGTTGAGTTATAAAACCCAATCAACATTTGTTGCTCGGTAGTTGTCGCTATGTACCTAGTGAAATTGGTATCGTTTGCCAACACTTCTGCGTAGTCTGCGCCTTGGCCAAATGTCATTTGACCAATGGTTTCAACGGCTTCACCGTTTGGGTTTGCGCCTTCTTTCCAGATATCTGCGTAGCTGTAATCGGCACCTTGGGCTAAAGCAAGCATGCCTTTGGTACCTGAAAGCGTGGCACCAACAGATTGGGTACTAAACCAAGCAGAATACACAATACTTTCTGCGCTAACTGGACTACCAGCTAATGTGGTCGCGCCTTCAACTAATGCCTCAACGCCATAGGTAAGCTGCTGAGGAGCGACTAAGTCACCTGACTCGTAGGGGCGAGACTTTGATTTTAATGAGGCGTAGCTTTGAGACATACCCACTTTTTCGCCATCAGTATCTAAGAGCGAGTCATTGACCGCGACGAGGTATTCAGCGGCGGGCTCTAATGGTTGAGTCGGGGTAATCACAAGGTTACCACCTGATACACTGACAAAATAATCGGTAGGGAATACCAGGACTTTCTCCGGTGCTGGATTGCCGGTCATTTTATCTGAGATCTTAACAAGGCTTACTGATGCAGCTGCAGTCGCAGCATCCAATTGTCCAGAAAAAGGAATAAGAAAGCTTGCGGTTGTCGACCAACCATCCATTTGGCCCATAGCCGCGAGCGGGTTCGACAATGCACTGTCATCGGTAGGTATTTCGATAGTTCCGTCTACGGCATTGAAGAGCAGGTTATTTGGAACGGGTACGGTGGCGTTCGCACCGTTTAAGATAAACTCAAGCTTAGTTGGTTGAGCGAGGGACGTAGTAATAAACGACTCATAAGTCGGCAGTGTAGGTTCACCACTTTGCGTGGCGTCGCTGCCACAACCAGAAAGTAAAAGAGCGCCAGACAGTGCGGTCGCGAGAATTGTTTTTTTCATTATTGAATCCTTTCTCTGGCCATTAATTGAATACATAGTTGACTTGGAGTGCACCAATAGCGGCAGATGACGAGGCATCGAACGTAAGCACTTCACCAGCTGCGTTCTCTTCAGTGAACGAGCCAGGTTTACCATGGATGTACGTAAGGCCAGCATCAAACGATAGGTTAGGGCTCCACTGATAGGTAAACCCAGCGGAATACCAATAACGGTCGGTATCTGGGATGCTTAATGTGGTTTTACCAGCTTGCTGATCAAGCGCGAAGCCTGCTCGAAGTGTCCAGTCTTGGTTTAGATAATGGGTAAAGCCAAGCGAGTAACGATCGTTGTCGTTATAGTCTTCCTTCTTATAGAAACACTGCCCAGCTGTGCCATCGTTACAATCAGGTGAGGTTGCTTTTAGTTCTTTAAAGCTGCTCCATTCGGTTCTAAACCAACTGTAATGAAGCGCCCATTTCTCAGCGAATTTGTGATAGCCAGATAGCTCCCAAATGGAGGGTAAGGTGACATCTAAGCGCCCATCTACGGTTGGTTTGGTCGCGATGCCTGAATCGTAGCTCGAGAATTCACCATCCTTGAACTCTAGGTCAACGGTGGAGCGGTAAGTAAGTGCAAGGCGATTGTTTTGGTTAATTTCATACAGTGCGCCAATGTTCCAACCGTAGCCAAATGTATCGCCTTTTAGGCCGATAAGTTTGTCGCTTGGGTTACCTCCGCCAAATGCTGGTGCTAGACCGCCTTTATGACGGGTGAGTTCAGCTTCAGCATGAGTCAGATTCACGCCAGCACCTACAGAAAATGATTCGTTAATACGATAGGCGATATTAGGGTTAAGACTGACGGTAATAAGAGAGGTGTCACCCGCGAGATCACCAGCGTAAATGCCATCTGGATAGTCAGTCGCAACGCCGTAGTTGGTAAATAAACCAAGTCCCCATGCCCAATTTTCATTAATAGGGCTGATGTAATAAGCACCTGGCACGAGTTGGGTTGGTGCAACGTCTTTAGAGGTTTGATTAATAGGGGAGGTTTGTGTCACATCAACCTGCGGATCCACCACTGAAATGGCACCGGAGAACTGTGCAGTATCAAACAACGTCATTGCCGCAGGGTTGCGAGCTAACACACTCGCATTATCAGCAACCGCACCTTCACCGGAAAAGGCGCGTCCGAGACCGGATGCGGAGTGTTCGTTTGCCTGAAATCCAGCAGCAAAGACGGTGGGAGCAGCAACAGCGAGCGCTATTGGTGTCAGCAGCATTCTTCTTTTCATTTAGTCGTCCTTTCATAAATGTAGGGGATCTGAACTGTCGCATCTTTGAGTGACTATGTAGTGCGACTTGTCAGACCTGTTGTTAACTATATGTAACAACTAAGTAAATTAAAAGAAGAAATGCTCAAAAATGATACAGGCGCGCACTGTGATGCTAGTTGCATTAAGGAAAAGCAGGAGGGGTTCACAAAAAGAAAGAACCGCCGGATAGGGAGCATCCGGCGTAAATCAAGTTTAGGCTTTTTTACAGGTCGGGTGTGAAATGTCGTATTCAGGGAGTTGATCCGCTTTGGTTTTCAAATCTGAAATGCGCGTATCGTGAGATGGGTGAGTAGAGAGAAGCTCCGGTGGTTGGTTTCCTCCGGATGCTTTCGCCATGTTTTTCCAAAGTTCAATACTTTGGAATGGGTCAAAGCCGCTTTTCGCCATGAGCTCTAGACCAACGATATCGGCTTCTGACTCTTGAGTACGTCCATAAGGTAAAATCACGCCATACTGAACACCCACGCCAAGAGCTGCCATCGTGACATCTTTATACTGGGAGCCGCCAAGCGCTACGCTTGTTACTTGAAGGCCAGCATTGGCGAGCTGAGATTGTGACAAACGTTCGTTGCTGTGATCAGCCAGAACGTGAGCCACTTCGTGGCCAATAACGGTGGCTAACTGGTCTTGATTTACCGCAACATCTAATAACCCGGTATAAACGCCAATTTTACCACCAGGCAGAGCAAACGCATTCACTTGGTCAGAGTCGAAAACGACAACTTCCCATTGAGAAAACTCGGGTTGCGGAGGGACATGATCAGTGATGGCTTTCGCTACACATTGCACGTATTCATTGACTTGTTCGTTGTTGCTGATTTTTAGCTCTTTCTTCATTTGCTCGAACGACTGAGCACCGAGGTCGCTCATTTGAGCGTCTGAGAAAAGTATGATCTGGTTACGTCCAGTTGGAGACGACGAACAAGCTGCAATAGCGACGGTAATGGCAGCGCTGCAGCACACCTTTGTCCAACGTTTCATGGTGAAGACTCCCTTGTCCTTGTGAGATGTTTGCCTTTCTGAGTGACTGAAGGCATCATTCCTATCATTCAATCAGCTAAGTATAGGATTTATCGATGAGTATTTGGAAGAAGAATATTTCTTTGGAGGCGCTGAATCGCACATCTAAGAATACGCTTATGGAGCATCTTCAAATCGAATACACGGACTTTAGCGACAGTACCTTGTCGGCAACCATGCCAGTGTGCAGCTTTACTCATCAACCTTTGGGTATGTTGCATGGTGGCGCGTCTGTGGTACTGGCAGAGACGCTTGGTTCGTTAGCGGCTAATTTTTGCGTTGACGATGACCATTATTGTGTTGGTTTAGACATCAATGCTAACCATATCAGAGCGATGCGTACTGGGTATGTCATTGGTACCGCGAAACCCATGCACCTTGGCGTTTCTACGCAGGTTTGGCAAATCGATATTACCGATGAAAAGCAACGTTTGGTGTGTACCAGCCGCCTGACGATTGCCGTGAAAAAGCATAAAAAGGGAAAGTAATGGTTATTGATTTTTCCTCGGGCAAGGTGATTGCGACACCGCATGAAGTTGTGGTTCGCTATCTAGTGGGGCAAATCACTTTGCAGTCTCAAGTAGACGCGCTTCAGCTTATTTTGCCAGCCTGTATCCTGTCCGCAAATGCCTCAGAATGTAAGTGGTCGATCAAACTGGATGATGAATCTCAAGTAAAGGCGATTTCTGAGGCATGTAGCATCAAGATCATGCGCGTGTAACTTGCTAATTATGTTTATAAAGAGGAAACTTAATGGCAAAAGCATTAATGGAATTTCCTCTTTATGAGCAGCCCTCGTCTTCGCAAGCAATTCGAAATCTTGTTTGAACATTTCTCTGGTGAAAATGCTGATACTCAGCTTGATGACGTCACTGGTATTTTGTTTTGCACCCGTCGTAATGCTCGAATTGTCTTAAACAAACTCGAAGAAGAGGGGTGGATCGAGTGGCACCCTGCTGCAGGGCGCGGCAAACTCTCAAAACTGATTTTTAAACAAAATCGTAACGATGTGAGTGAAACTCTGGCGCGTCGTTATTTGGAAGAAGGCCGCATTGGTCACGCGCTCAACGTACTTGATAAAGATGCGAATCGTTTATCAAGCGTGATCCAAAGTTATTTGGGGGTCTCTCAAGCGGATGGTAAGCAGGTCATTCGTTTGCCGTACTATCGTCCGTTATCCATGCTTAACCCGAAAAAACCGATGCGTCGCTCAGAAATTCACATTGCACGCCAGGTATTTAGCGGCCTTACCAAGTTTGATGAAAACGATGAACTCCAGCCAGACCTTGCGCACCATTGGCAGCAAGTCAGTGAGACTGAGTGGCGATTTTACATTCGTCCGGGTGTGCGGTTTCACAATGGGGAATTACTTAAGCTCGAACATATTATCAGCAGTATTGAGTCCCTTAAATCTGCCAATTTGTTCCAGCACTTAAGCCAGGTAGTGTCACCTTCACCTTGGGTGATCGATGTGAGTTTCATTCAGCCAGATCATCGTGCCCCCCAGTTGTTTGCAGAGAATATGGCGAAGATATTGCCGCCAGAATCAATGCGAGGGGATGACTTCGACCGGTACCCAATCGGTACCGGGCCTTATTCCGTGACTACTAACAACGACAAACGTCTTATCTTAACGGCTTTTGATGGCTATTTTGGCTATCGACCACTGCTTGATACGGTTGAAGTATGGGTGATTGATGAAGTCCACTCGACGATGGTTTTTCCGAGTCTTGCCGATCCTATCGCTGGTGCTCGTTCTGACATTCAAGATGGGATCGACCTCGATCCTGGCTGCACTTATTTGTTGTTGAATCGAGTCTCAGGCGTAGCCAAACACGATAGGTGGGCACGTTATCTCACCAAACAATTAAACTCTTTAGCGATTTTTCGAAAGCTACCAGAAGATACGATTAAAGAGCTGGGTATGATTCCCGCTCACGGTATGAAGCCTGGTTGGTATCATCAACCAATGGCCACTCCAGTCGACGACAGCGATGTGACGGACATAGAAGCCAACCTCACAGTAGATGAGTTGGATGGCGAAATCCGCATAGCGTATTATGCGGAGCATCCCACGTTCCCAGAAATCTCGGTAGCTATTGATGCCTTGTTAAAGCAGGATGGGATACGCGCTAAATTTATTCGTTATGGAGTTGATGCGCCAGACTTTCATGATGTTGACATTTGGATCCGTCCAATGGGTATTGCCAGCAATCGAGAAGATGCCCTTGCAGGTTGGTTGCTCGATTACAGTGATATTGAGAAAATGGCTAAGCCCGAGGAATTTTCTGGTTGGCGTGCACTTGTGACCGGGTGGTTAAGTCAAGCCGACACCAAGTTCCCAGCACAAGAAATTGGAAAGCAATTGGTGCAGCATGCTCAAGTGATACCTCTGTTCCATTGCTGGCTGGGCATTAGCAAAGATCATTGTGGTAGCTTGCAAAACGCAAAATGTAACGCGCTTGGTTGGTTTGATTTTAGTAAGGTATGGGTGAAGCCAGACAACCAAGAGGTGTCTGAGTAGTCATGGCAAAACCGAATAAAAAGCTGCCCACCAAAGCGGTAGATATTTTCTGTGCCAAATGTGGTTTTAGATTGTATCGCTACAGAAAGGGCGGCAAAGGTTCCTTGGTAAAATGCTTCAAAGAGCGCATTACCGAAGACCATACGAAAGCCGTTGGTATTTGCCCAGAATGCGACACTGTTTTTGGTAGAGAAATGCTAATACGAGGAGCGCCATCAATCAAAATGATTGGTGGCAAAGTACGGATGAAATAGGAAGGATTTGATGAAATCAAACGCTATTACGGTACTCACAACAGTCGGGTCGAAGCAGCAAGCAGAACGCTTGATTAAAGTTTTGCTGGAATCGCGCCTTGCGGCCTGTATTCAAACCCAGCAGATTGAGAGTAACTATGTTTGGGACGGAAAACTGTGCTGTGATGAAGAAGTGTTGTTGATCATCAAATCCACGAACGAGGCTTATTCAAGGCTTGAGCGTACGATTGTGGCCAATCATGATTACGAAGTACCACAAGTGGTCGCACTACCGATTGAGGCAGGCTATCGACCTTACCTCAATTGGCTTAAGCAGCACGTTAATCCCTAGTCGGCGAAGTCAGCCAAAACAAGATTAACGCAGTTATGGCTCCGAGCGTGTCACAAAGCATATCTTTTTGTGCGTCCCAAATATCCCCTTGCGAGCCTAAGAACGCAATCCCTTCATCGCCGCCAGCGAGCGCGGCGTACCACCATTCAATAATCTCATAAGCCGCCGCCAAACTCATGATGGCGAAGAGGGCAAACATTATGGAAGGCAGTTTGTTCATAACGCGAGTGCGGTAGACATATTCGGCAATAGGAAACGCATACAGACCAATGGAAAAGTGGGCGACACGATCAAAGTTGTTACGCTCTGAGCCAATTAACTGATTGAACCAGTCAAAAGGTACTTCTGCAAAGGTGTATTTGGCGCCTATAGTGTGTAGTGACAGCCAAATGAACATCAGTAAGTAAGCCAGTTTAGAGAACTTAAACGTTCTTGAGACCAACCAAATACAGACAAGAATACCCACCGCAGGAATAATTTCGGCGACCCACACCGCCCGTGAGCTCGGTGCGATTGCTGAGAATAGAAACACTAGGGTGTAGAGTCCGCTAAGCAAGGTAAGGCTAGGGCAAAAACGGGTCGAGCTTTGATAATTCATGCGTTCAACTTATCTATACAGAATGGAGTAAGCTTAGTATAGGTGTAATAAAACGCTGTTCAATTGCTAATTATGTTTAATTGGCGATCTAGTGCACAAAAGAGTAACTCGATGACAGACTGTGACATGAGAATCTTTGTAAAAGGTCGCACTTTTTTTTAACATCTGCGTCGCACCATAACGATAAGAAAGTAAAGTCATGAAATTAGAAACCGTCGATTATCAAGCGGCAGATGCCGCAGAGCAATTTGTCACATCGCTACGCGAAACAGGGTTTGGCGTGCTCAAAAACCACCCAATTCCCCAGCAGCTTGTTGAGTCTATTTACGAAAATTGGTACCAGTTTTTTATGTCGGAAAAGAAAAACGACTACCAGTTTAATGTAGAAACGCAAGATGGCTACTTTCCGCCAACGGTGTCGGAAGTAGCAAAAGGCCACAGCGTTAAAGACATTAAAGAGTACTTTCACGTATACCCTTGGGGTCAGATCCCACCAGAGTTGCGTGATCAAATTCTTGATTACTATGATAAAGCAAACAGCTTTGCCAAAGAGTTACTGGGCTGGGTAGAGGCGCACGCGCCAGTGGAAGTACAAGAAAAGTTCTCTATTGCTCTGTCAGAAATGATCAATGGCAGCGAGAAGACGCTGCTTCGCGTTCTGCATTACCCACCAATGACTGGGGATGAAGAGCCAGGAGCTATTCGCGCGGCTGCCCATGAGGATATTAACCTTCTAACCGTTCTACCTGCCGCCAATCAGCCAGGACTACAAGTGCTAAGCAAAGAGGGTCAATGGTTAGACGTTCCTTGCGATTTTGGTAATCTCATCATCAATATCGGCGATATGCTTCAAGAAGCGAGCGGTGGGTATTTTCCTTCTACTACGCACCGTGTAATCAATCCGACGGGAGAAAAACAGGAAACGTCACGTATTTCGCTACCACTGTTTTTACACCCTAAACCGGACGTGGTGCTTTCAGAAAAATACACTGCGAACAGCTACCTTATGGAGCGTTTGCGTGAGCTAGGTGTGATTTAACTTAAGTTTACGCTTAGATAGGTTTTATACTTCGATAGTTTTTATACTTCGAATAGCAAAAAGGGCTCGAATGAGCCCTTTTTCGATTTCGCCAGGTTACGGCTGAATAATGTGCTTAGATTGAGCCTCGTCATTTGCCATGACAACAGGGTCGATCTTGAGTGTTTGCGTAGGGTAGGCGATATCTGCGCCATGACTCTTTATTATCTCCATCACTTGCAGCAGTACGTCTTGCTTCACTTCATGGTATCGTGCCCAGTTCACTGTCTTAGTGAAGGTATAGATAAAAAAGTTGAGTGATGATGGACCAAAGGTGTCAAAGTTAACCATCAAGGTCTGGCGACTATCGATGTCTTTGTGGCTTTCAAGCATTTTCTTTACGTCGTCGACAATGGCTTCCATCTTGTCGCCGTCATCGTAACGCAGGCCAATCTTCTCGTAGATACGGCGGTTTAACATGCGGGACGGGTTTTCAACGACGATATTACTGAATACGGAGTTTGGTACGTAAAGCGGTCTTCTATCAAATGTACGGATAATCGTCATACGCCAGCCAATGCGCTCAACAGTACCCTCAATGGCGCGATCTGGAGAGCGGATCCAGTCGCCGACTTTAAATGGGCGGTCGAAGTAAATCATCATACCGCCGAAAAAGTTGGACAGCAGATCTTTAGCGGCCAAACCGACAATCAAACCACCGACACCACCGAACGTAAGCAGACCTGAGAGGCTCAGGCCCAGCGCTTGCATGATGGTGAGAATACCGATGGTGACGAAAAAGAGTCGAGCAACTTTAGCAATGGCTTGTACTGTCGTCTCGTCGCGCTTTTTCTGCTCTAAAACATACTCTTCGACATTTTGAATCAGACGCAGTGATATCCAGATAAAGGTGGTGATGACTAGGATAAGGTCAATCTTACCAAGCCATATAGTGTCTCTATCTGAGTGTGAAGCGACAATGAGCCCAATTGAGACGGTAGCAGGCCAAACCCAAATAAGTGTGCTGACTGGCGTTTTGACAGCTCGTATCACGAGGTCATCCCACGCCAGTTGGGTTCTCGCGGTAATCGCTTCTAAGCGACCATAGATAACACGCCAGGCTAGCCAAAGCACAAAACTGCCAGCGGTGATGAGCAGAACATTGCTAAGCCAATCATAGCCAAATGATTCGACGTAGCGCTGTAAGAATTCCATTGAACCGTTCATTGAAACGACACTTGTTAATAATCAATAGGTTAATTATCAGCGATTGTGGGTATTTTTCATAGTAATCATTTGTATACCGCAGATAAAGAAACGCGACATCTGGAAGGATCATCGATGTCGCGTGCGTTCAAGTTTTAATGTTAGCTCCGCGCTTGCAGCATAGGTACGCGTTACCAAACTTACTTGTCGAACAAAGGTAGGAACTCTTCATAACCTTGCTGCGCGAGAAGCTTTTTCGGTACAAATCGCAACGCGGCAGAGTTCATACAGTAGCGTAGGCCCGTTGGAGCAGGGCCATCTTTAAATACGTGTCCAAGGTGTGAATCTCCAAACTTGCTACGAACTTCAGTCCTTGGATAAAGAAGCTTATAGTCTGTTGTAGTGACAATGTAACGTTCGTCGATAGGTTTAGTGAAACTAGGCCAACCGGTACCAGACTTGTACTTGTCAGTGGAAGAAAACAGTGGCTCTCCTGTTACGACATCGACATAAATTCCGTCCTCTTTGTTATCCCAATATGTGTTATCAAAAGGTCTTTCGGTACCATCTTCCTGAGTCACGTAAAATTGTAATGGCGTCAGTGCCTCCTTAATGTCTTTGTCTCCAGGGCGAACGTACACTTTTGCTGCAGGTTGGTTGGCACCATCGATCATCTGCCTAAGGGTGACAGGCTTGTCCTTGCGGTCGTCACCAAAGATGTCATCCAAATACTGATCTCTGCCTGAGTTGTAGCGATAGTACTTGTATTTCAGGCTGCTATTTTTGTAATAGTCCTGATGGTAATCCTCAGCTGGCCAAAACGTTGTATATTCAATCAGCTCTGTCGCGAGCGGTTTTTTGTAAACACCAAGGGCATCGATCTCAGCCATAAATGATTGAGCCACCGCTTTCTGCTGATCGTTATGGTAGAAAACGGCCGGTCGATATTGCGCGCCTCTATCTACGAACGACCCCTTGTCGTCTGTTGGGTCAATATGCCTAAAGAAATGGTCGAGTACTTGCTCGTAGCTGACGACATCAGCATCAAACGTTACCTGAATGACTTCAATGTGCTCCGTCTGTCCACTGGCAACTTGTCGGTAGGTCGGCTTTTCCAATGTCCCACCCGCATAACCGGAGACAACATCGACTACTCCGTCTAGCTGTTCAAGGTCTGACTCGGTGCACCAAAAACAGCCGCCTGCTAAAGTTGCGACTTGCGGCGCTGCAGCATTCGCCTTTTGGCTATTTGCCATGCCAGAATGGCTAGTGAGGGCAAACAGCGCTGGTACCGCAACAACGAGTGAAAGAAGTAGTTTGGCTAAGTTTGTCATAGTTACTCCTAAGACGTGGTGGTCTAATTTCTTAATAAGACACAACAAACGCGCAAAAACTTTCAAATTCACAACGTGTCGGGTTACTATCTTTGCCGTCTTTCCCAATTACCATGCAGAGGTTTATATGCAAGCGGAAGTGAAATGGATCGAAGGATTCAAGTTTTTAGGTCAATCTCAGTCAGGTCATTCTATCGTCATGGACGGTAGCGGCGGCGAAACGGCACCAAGCCCGATGGAGATGGTGTTGATGGCAGCTGGTGGTTGTAGCTCAGTAGATGTGGTCGATGGTCTTAAATCGGCAAATCAAGATGTTACCGCTTGTACTGCTAAATTGACGACAGAGCGCCGTGAGACTGCCCCACGTATTTTCACTTCAGTGAATATCCATTTTGTCGTGTCAGGCAATCAG
This sequence comes from Vibrio sp. CB1-5, assembly GCF_059412285.1. NCBI lineage: Bacteria > Pseudomonadati > Pseudomonadota > Gammaproteobacteria > Vibrionales > Vibrionaceae > Vibrio > Vibrio sp. CB1-5. The sequence goes on from NZ_JBJHPB010000014.1 coordinate 57,700, forward strand.
CTCGATGAAGCATTGGTCGAGAAAGTCACAAAGGACTCGCTAGAAAAATATTGCTCAGTGTGTCTTATGCTCGCTGAAGGCGTCACCATGACCCACTCATGGGAAATCGTTTAAATTGAAATGGTAAGTGAAAAGGAATTCGATAACTTACTTATCGTGCTCGGCAAGCGCCTCAATCAGGACACGTTAACTCTAGAGGGCGTATCTCGTATTGAAGCCCTTGCCGACATTGTTAAACACCAAGATATGTCAACTACCATTGTTGCTTTTTGCGGTGGCATAACCGAAGGACAGTCGCGCTCTGAAGCTGCGGCAATGCTTGAACACTTTCAAGGTCTTGTGACTGAAATCGACATTCAAGGTATTGGCGCTATTTTAGTTGAAGATGCGTCGACGAATACCGTCGAAAATATTCAACTACTGGCAAAAGAACTGACAGAAAGCGGGATAGTGCCTCCAGGCAGTCGTCCTATTGACGTCACGCTTCTCTCTAACGACTACCATCTCTATCGAGTTTTCACCGTGCAGCGACTGCTTGATCAGCAAGGATTGCTAAAGTACTTAATACAGTGCTGCCAACAAGCAGGACTTGCTATTAAACTATCGTATGATCCACATCAGCATGTGTTTGTGCCGTATCCTCACAAGGAAGCCCAAGGAGAACTCTTTGTTCTGTTTGATAGATTGACGATTTATCGAGTCTACCTTCAGGGAGCGGTGGCTGGTGTCTTTTCTGAACCACTGAGTGAACTGGTAAAAGAACCGTATCGAATTGCCCAAGCATCGCTTGAAGCCCTAGAGAACCAAGTTGATAAGAGCTGCGGTCTCTTCAACGCACTGTGCGAGCAACTCGCTACGATACGTGAACTTGTAGAAACGACAGCACAGCTAACAGACCCTAACTCCCTAGCACTCCCTCTTGCCAAGTTAGACGAGCTATTAACACAGCTAAATCGGTCTCTTGACCCTGAGCAAGCGTGATTGGGCGCAGATGAAGATGAGAGCTAACCCATATAGTTCTATCAATTTATAAATTAGTTTGTCATTTAACTCGACTAAACCAATAGTTTTCCTAGACTTACTGTATCTAAACTATTGTGTTAACAAGTGTTGGGCAACGGAATGAACAAACTTGAGTTTTGGAATAACCTGTCGGTAAAGAAAAAGATGCTGTTGTTGGTGCTATTACCCATGGCACTTATTGTCTACTTAGCGACGCGGCAGATAAGCGTACTAAATGTCCAGCTTAGTGATCTAGAGAAAGTAGAGCGCTTGGTTAGGTATTCGGAAGTGTTGTCCGATATTCAAGCTAAAACTCATGACGCTCGACCAACATCGGGTCTTGTCGATATTGATGACTCGTTGCAAACGCTCAAATCTCTAGGGCCAGAGATCTTTCCTTCAGACGTCGCTGTTCGTTTATCTAGTTTACTCGATGACTATCAAGAAACTGTCGTTTCCATTGCGGAAGCTGTCGACTTAATAGAAAAGCAAGAGCTGGTGGAGTGGCAGGTTGATACCTATAAACAGATTATAATGATTATTGAACAATCACCTGCGAAGGGCGTTTTGCCGGTGGTCAATGGGCATATGGTCGCTTTGTCCCAGCTTGAGTGGTTAGTGTTTTGGGCTAATGAAGAAATTTGGCAAACCGAAGCGTTAGTTCAAGCCTATCAAGATGGTGAAAGAGGGGATCAGTACAGCAAGCAAGAGATAGCCAACTTAGTTCAAAATCAGCAGTTGTTTGTAGAACGCTTTGTCGCGATTAACGCTGATCCTATGCAAGTTAATTTACTTCTCGATTCATTCTCTAACCCCGCATTTGAAGAGAGCAGCCTGTTTAGAAATATTCTGTTAAGTAATGACGGTATTGCTACTTTGAGTAGTGCTGAAATCAAAGCAGGTTTGGATGCTCTGAATCTACGTTCCAATCTAATTCAAGGTGTCTCCCTAGCGATTGAAGAGCAATTGAGGCAGGAGATTCGAACCTTGGTTACTGGGTTTGAACAACAACGGATTGCATTTCTATCAGCAGTGACATTGCTTACCATCATGTTGATTGTTCTTGGTATTAGCTTAGCCCTTAGGGTGACACGAAATCTTGGTTTAGTTCTCACGTTTCTAGAGCAAAAAGATGAAGATCAAGCGCAGCCGGTGTCGTTGAGCCGAGAAATTGGGGGCAAAGATGAACTCAGCCGTTTTGCAAAAGAGGTAGAGCGCCTTACCCATGAGAGGCGAGAAGGTGAAAGACGATTACTGGAAGCCAAAGATGATGCGGAGCAAGCCAAAGAAGATGCTATTCAGGCTAGTAAAGCGAAAAGCAGTTTCTTAGCGAATATGTCGCATGAAATTCGAACCCCATTGAATGGTGTTATTGGTATTTCTGAAGTCCTTTCCGATACTGATTTAACGGCAACTCAAAAAGATTATGTGGATACCATCGAGACATCGTCACATCTATTGTTGAGCCTTATCAACGATATACTCGACTTCTCTAAGATTGAGTCGGGCATGCTGCAAATCAATCCTCACTCTACATCAATCCGTGAAACCATTTACGACATTGCCTCGATCGTGGCGCCGAAGGTGAAAGAAAAAGGGATTGAGCTCAACGTCGATATTGATGCCAAAGTACCTTTCCGTGTGCTTGCCGATGACCATCGTATGCGTCAAGTATTGATGAACTTTATGTCCAATGCGGTCAAGTTTACCGAGGAAGGCAGCGTAACCATAGGCGTGCAGTATCATGGTGAATCGGACAATTTGGCCAATTTGCTATTTGAAGTGAAAGACTCCGGGATTGGTATTGATAAAGCCAGGCAGTCCAAGATCTTTGAAGCGTTCGCACAAGAAGATGACTCAACCACTAGGCAGTTTGGCGGGACGGGACTCGGGCTTGCGATCAGTACCCAGCTAATCGAGCTTATGGGTGGCAAAATTCAACTGGACTCAGTGAAAGGCGTTGGGAGCCGTTTTTACTTCACGTTGCCATTAGCCATTGATGAAAGAGAGTACCAACATCGCAGCCCGCTTAATTTCGACGAGCTGGTGATAGTATGTAACTCAAGCACCCACGAGGAGCGAATCAAACGCGACTTGGGATTTTATGGTATCACGGTAGATAGCGTCGCACAGACGTTAGCTGAGCTAAATCTCGATAAAATGGATTCAAAAACCATCCTTATCTATGTTGATGGTGGAGGTACATCTTCTGAGGAAGACAGTAAGCGTTTCGCGGACATCAACGGTCAAGGCACAGCAATTTGCCTTATCAGACAATTTGATAGTGCTAATAAGGACTTTGGTCGCAATATTTGTGCGTTGATTACTTATCCATTGCTTGGAAATCGTCTACTGAAATCCATCGAAGCCTGTTGTAAAGCATTGGCACAGGGTAGCGTATACACGAGTACTCAAAACGCGGGCATTGATAACCGTATTCGCGTGTTACTGGTCGAAGACAATCTAGTGAACCAAAAAGTGGCGACCTTGCATCTTAAGAAAATTGGTTGTGAATATGATATTGCAAATGATGGTCAAGAAGCGGTAACGCTGTTTGAGCAAAACCAGAACTACACCTTTATCCTCATGGATTGCATGATGCCAGTGATGGATGGCTTTGAAGCGACAGAAAACATTCGCGCGACGGAGCAGCGACTTGGTTTGGCTCGAACGCCAATTATTGCTTTGACTGCGAGTGTGGTCGATGATGATATTCAGAAATGCTTCGATTCGGGTATGGACGATTATGTCCCTAAGCCATTCAAGGCCGAGATTCTCAAAGAGAAAATTGTGACTGCAATTGAGTTGAAACAAGAGGAACTAGGTGAGCAACAAGTGCCTACTCAAAATGTGGAGACATCTTTCAATGTTGCGACTGCTAATGTGGCTGATGTGGAAACTGAACTTAGTCAGCGAAAGCCTCAACCTGCGAATGACAGTCGCACCTTAACGAATGCAACTGCCACTGAATCGAGTACTAAAGTTCTGCTAGTGGAAGACAATTTGGTTAACCAGAAAGTCGCTTCTTTGCACTTGGAGAAGGCAGGGTACCAGTATGACATCGCAGACAATGGAGCGGAAGCGGTAGAGCTGTTTCAGCGTAACGGTCGCTATGACGTCATTCTCATGGATTGTATGATGCCAGTGAAAGATGGCTTTGAAGCAACACAAGACATCCGAGATTATGAAAAGCAGCAAGGAATGACGCCAACGCCCATCATTGCGCTGACCGCTAGTGTTGTCGATGACGATATCCAAAAATGTTTTGATGCGGGGATGGATGCCTATGTACCAAAGCCTGTTAGACGAGAAAAACTACTTCATGAAATGAGCAATTACCTGTCGTAGGCTAATGTAATAAGTGCTTGGTTGCTTATTTGCTAATGCCGCCAACAGAATGTGGCGGCATTATTTATAGTAGCCTTGATTAACTATGCCCTTGTTTCATGGTTTTGAAATCCTTGCATCTAGTAAATTAAGCTCGGCTTCCTACAATACCGTTCCGTATTAAAAACCGAGATTTGCAATGACTTTAATTGTGGCATTGATTGCCATTCTCTGCTTCCTAGCGCTACTCCCTTTAATGGTCAACAAAGAGACATACTCGCTAAATGAGGTGCATCGTGCGGAAGCACCCGGTCAGTTTATCGAAACTCAGTTTGGCCACATCCACTATCAACTAGAAGGCTCGCCAGATGCGCCTTTGGTGGTGTTCGTGCATGGTTTTTCTGCGCCTTCGTATATGTGGGACAATAATCGCAAAGTGGTCGCTAATGCGGGTTATCGGGTTTTAACATTTGATTTGTATGGTCGCGGTTATTCATCACGTCCCAATGTTAAATATGACAAGCAGTTGTTTGTCGATCAAATTGAACAGCTTACACAGCAATTGGCTCCGAATAAGTCATTCCATATTGTTGGTTTGTCGATGGGTGGGGCAATTACTTCGGCTTTTGTGGCTCAAAACCCGGGTAAAATTCTTAGCGTCGGCTATGTAGCGCCTTTCAATCAACCGGTGGATATTGGCCCTCTCACTTTGCCCGTCATTGGCAAATGGCTTGGTTATCTGTTGTTCATTCCTAAACTTCCAAGTAATCAGGCGAATGATTTAGTGGAGCCCGAGCGCTTTCCTTGTTGGGCAGATAAGTTCAGTGAACAGATGATGTATAAGGGATTTCGAAGAGCGATAATTAGCACTGGACGTCATTTGATTGCGAGAGATCCAACGGATGACTTCGTTGAAGTAGGGAAACTTGCGATACCCAAGTTACTGTTATGGGGTAAGGAAGATAAAGTGATTCCACTATCAGATGCTGAGCGAGTAAAAGCGTTATTGGGTAGCAACTCCGAGCTCGAAGTCTTTGAAAACGCAGGTCACGCGATGCAATATGAGTGTTATGACAGGATCAACCCTAAACTTCTGTCGCACTTCGAGAGGGCCTAGTGTCGGCAGGTGGCTAAGAGAGCAAAGCAGTTGAGAGCTTTGCTCTTTTTTAGCCTTTGACTAAGCGCTAGCAAGGGTGAGGTTGTTCATCCAGTAGCGCTTGAGGTAACGATGGAAGCAAAGTGAAAACTTCACTACCTCTTCAAATAGCATACACGCATAGACCCATTTGAAATCTAGTCCGAGAATAAAAGCGGCGCTTGCTGTCAATGGTAAACCCACCATCCACATCGCAATGAAGTCCATGCGCAAGCAGAACTTATTGTCACCACCGGCGCGCAGAATACCGTTAATGATGATCATATTGAGCATTCGCAGCCAAATTGCCCCGCACAAGATGGCCATTGCTGGAGAGGCGATTGGGTAAAGCTCGGCGGTATCTAGGTTTAGCCACGACAGAATGCTTTCACGCCCCAACAGGAGCCCACAGCCAATCATCAGACCAAACACCAACACGGCTTTAATGAAGGTTTGCGACATGCTAAACGCCTGTTCAAACTCGTCTCGACCCAAAGATTGCCCAAGTAATATCGAACAAGCGACAGAGATCCCGAAGAATAAGGAATAGCATAGCGATTCAAACGGCCCCATCATGCTAAATACCGCGAGTTCCGTCGTTCCCATGTGGCCAAAAATCACTTGATACATGAGTGTACCCATTGCCCACAACACTGCGTTTAACGTGGTTGGAACGGCGAGTGATTTATAGGAGTTCCAAAGACGCGTAGTGTTGTCTAGAACTTGTTCGGTGATCAACCAATGACGGCGCACATGTAAGTAGCACCAGATAAACATAACCTGTAGCAGCCGAGAAATGGTGGTTGCCAAAGCCGCCCCGGCTACGCCCATCGCAGGTACTCCCCAACCACCTTTGATTAGCCAAAAGTTAAGTCCAATGTTTATCGCAATGGTTAGAGCTCCAAATGCCAGTGGTGTTACCGCATCGCCTGAGGAACGCATAGCGGATTCCGCAACGATCACAATATGTGTCAGGATAAGCACCGGGAATGCATACCAAAGGTAAGTGGCTCCCAGTTCGATAACACGGCCATCCGTGGTCTGCAGCATCATGATGTAGCTAGAGAACAGCGTAATCACTAATGTAACGGGAACAAGTAATTTGGCACCGAAGACCATTGACAGTCGAGTAATGGTATTTGCGCTAATTTTGTCGCCACGCCCCCAATACTGAGCAACAAGCACACCATTGGCTGATGCCATGCCTGCCATGATCATAATGGCTACAAAATGCCACTTTGAGGCGATTCCCACTGCTGCGGTCGCTTCTTTACCAATATCACTCACCATAAGCACATCGGCGAGTGCCAAAATAGCCACTAGCGCACTCTGAATAGCAACTGGGAAACCGAGTTTTACAACGGCGGACAAGAGTTGATTTGAAGCCACACAGTTAGATGACTTATGATGGTGTTGAGTTGTCATAGCTGCCTCCAAGTAAAGTGAAAAAGAGAAAAGAACATCACGAACTGTGACTGGGTAGAAACGTGGCTAATATAAAAAAAACGGTATTGTGAAACCATGTTCAAAAATAGACAAAACCTGTGCAAATCAGTCATTGAGCAATTTAACAGCAAAGCAGAGTGGGTGGACGAAGTGTATTTGTCTGAACACTGTGATGAGCGATTCTTATCGGCAAGTGATGTCCCAGAGTTTGCGAGTGAAGATATTTTTATGGCTGGTATGGCTAACCTAATCGATGGGTATCACGTAGAGCGCAAAGGCGTGGACGTCCACACCATCCTTTTTACTATTGAGGGGGGAGGGGTACTAACAACCGAAACAGAGGTGTTAGCGATAGAACCTTATTCAATCGTTGTGTTGCCTGCCAACACGTCATTTCGCTTTGAAATAAACCCTCAGTACCGTCACTGGCGAATGATCTGGTTTTTACCTAAACCGACACATCGCTGGACTCTATTTGCCAAAATTGGTCAAAAGGTGCTGCCTTTTCATGGTTGCGAGCGAATTTGGGCGCTGATTACCTTGTTGTATGTAGAGATTGGGGAACGTGCAAGTTACCGTAAACTGCTGGTGAGTGAACTGTGCCGGTTGATCACAGGATTTGAATCCCAGACTAATGACTCGACCGTTAGGGTGCAGGCCTTGTTTTCACAGATAGAGGGGCAGCTTCATTTGCCTTGGACAGTAAAAGATATGGCGACTAAAGCCTATTTAAGCGAGGAGCAACTGGCGAGGATCTGCAAGCAACTGTATGGTGTCTCTCCAAGAGCGAGGCTTATCAACTTGCGGATGGAAAAAGCCTGTGACCTTCTAGAAAACAACGATTGGTCGGTATCAATGATTGCTGAGCGATTAGGTTACCGAGACCCATTTAATTTTACCCATCGTTTTACAAAACAGGTCGGCTGTTCACCTTCTGCTTATCGTAAGCAAAAATTAACCAGACCGACCTTTGATAAATAGCATTTGGCGACGGGTGTTTTGGCGACGAGAGCTTTGAAGTCTAACTAGCCTTTTAAAAGCGCCTGATTGAGCCATTGATCAAACTGAGATTTCGGTAGTGCCCCATTAATGGTATCGATTCTTTGACCGCCTTTAAATACCATGATGGTTGGGATACTACGGATTTGAAACTGCGCGGCGAGTTGTTGCTGTGCTTCGGTATCAATTTTGATAAAACGGACGTCGCCTTGGCGTTCTTCCGCAACTTGTTGAAATACTGGCGCAAAACCCACGCAAGGGTTGCACCATGTTGCCCAGAAGTCGACCACAATTGGCTGCTCGCTATTTAACAACGTTGAGAAGTTATCTGAAGTGCCTTCAATCGGCGCACCGTCAAGAAGAGGTGACTTGCAACGACCACAGTTTGGTGATTCGGCGATTCTATCGACAGGTAGTCGATTCATACCTTGGCAGTGTGGGCAGCGGGTGGTGATAGTAGACATGACGTTTTCTCCTGTTGTTTTATTGACAGACGAGCGAGTACTGAGGTTAGGAGGCTAAAATTGACTAATCAGACTTCTTTGAACCAGTGAATGTGAGTATACTCAGTCGTCTATAGTCAAGATAGGCAAGAAATTATCTCTCATTATTATAAGTTAGTGATTGATATGGCTTGTTTATCTTGATTGGCGAAAACTATAAGAAAATAGGTACACAATGACAACTTTTTACGCCGAAATTACTGGGTGGGGTAAGTGCCTTCCACCAGCAATTCTCTCAAACCATGACCTCAGCACAGTAATGGAAACGTCAGACGAGTGGATTCGCACTCGTACCGGTATTGAAAATCGCCGCATTAGCCACGTCAACACATCTGATATGGCGACAGTAGCAGCGAAACACGCGATGGCGTGTGCAGGTATCACGGCTGATGAGGTTGATCTGATTATTGTTGCAACGTGTTCTCCTGACTCGTTGATTCCAAATACTGCATCGCGCGTTCAACAGAACTTAGGTGTTCCAGCAGCAGCGGCTTTTGACCTTAATGCTGCATGTACAGGCTTTGTTTATGGCCTAGAAACCGCAACCAAACTGATTCAGTCTGGCAACTATCGTAATGCTATTGTTATCGGTGCAGAGCGTCTTTCTTTCTTCATTGATTGGACTGAACGTGATACTGCCGTATTGTTTGGTGATGGTGCAGGTGCAGCAGTACTAACGAGAACGGAACAACAAGTTGGCTTGCAAGATGCGCAAATCGGCTGTGATGCGAAAGGCCGTGATATTCTAGCTGTGCCGAAGTTCGGTACGTCTATGGAACGCTTTGCAGCAGATAACGGTTACTTTGAATTTGACTTCATTGGTAAAGAAATCTTTAAGCGTGCAGTAAAAGGCATGGGAGCAGCAGCGAACACTGTTCTATCTCGCTCTAACTTGACAAAAGACGACATCGACGTTGTGATTCCGCACCAAGCGAACATTCGCATCATTCAAACATTGTGTGATTTGTCTGGCATTGACCAAGAAAAAGCATTCGTAAATATTCAAAACTACGGTAATACCTCTGCGGCGACCGTGCCAATTGCACTTTGTGAAGCATTAGAGCAGGGTAAGATTAAGCCAAATGACGATCTGCTATTGGCAGCGTTTGGTGCAGGTTTAACATGGGGTGCTGGTCACATCAAATGGGGTGACCGCGTAACGCCAGTTGAGTCGAGCGACGCGGCATTGCCTGCATGTGAAATGTCTGCACTAGAGCTTATGGCAACTGCGATTGAGCATTGCAAAAATAAGCCAAGTAAATAGCACATAAGTAAACCGCACATAAGTAAATAGTAAAAAGGCCAGCTCGTTGATGAGTTGGCCTTCCTTTTTTCACTAGTACTTTCTTTTATTAGGTGTGCTTTCTGTTGTTACGTATATCAGTTTTCTTGCTGGTTACGCTTTTCGTAGAAATCCCAAACGGTGTAACGTTCGTCTTCCGATATTACACAGTAAGGAACGCGCTTGCCGTTTTCTGTTACACGCTCTAGCTTGTGACCTTGTTCAACACAATAGACATAAGCAGGATCACTCTCTACAGTAATTTCATCCACATCATACTTATCCGGTTCACTGGCACAGCCTGCGAGAATGCCCACTGCGACAGCGCCAATCATCCATTGTACTTTTTTCATTATATCTCCTAGTTGGAAGTTAGGCTTTCCGTTAAGTGTAGGAGATATCTAACAAAAAGTGTTTTGATTTGGTCAAATTATCGATAAATTCACCAAATAATCGTTGTCAATGCTCACTTGTTCCCAGAATTCCTACAAACGCTTGATTTAAAGCTGTTAAATGTACTTGTTGCCTTCGCCAAAACGATAAATGAGTCGCGTGCCCCAAAGGCTATCGCGAGCACCCGAATTGCGGTGATAGTTGTACTTCCAATCGGCTTGAAGTGCCCAATTAGCGTTAAGCGTATAATGAACACCGGTACCGATGTTCCATTGTAGTTTCTTAGTATCGCGGTCTTTGTTGAGCATCGCTTCACCGACACCAGCATTAATGTATGGCTTCAATGCGTTGTCTGCTAACAAGTAGTACTGAACATCGAAGCTGTAGTTTTCATAAATGTGCTTCTGGTTGTCGGTGGTAGACTCATAATTTCCTTGCATATAGCCGAGACGAGCTGACAACTGGTTGGTAAAGTACAAGCCTAAAGTAAACGCAGGCGCGAAATCGTTCTTCAGGTTACGTTCTTTATCAAGCTGAGGATAAGCGAAACCTGCACTTACCCCAACAATGCCGTAGGTAACGGGATCGTCGGTGTGCTGCTGGTAGCTTTTTCTTTGACGACGTTTGAGTCCATCAGCGGTTTCTCCGGCACCGAATGCATATTGTAACTGCATCTGATATTTGGTTTCGACTTCGCCATTACGCAGCACATTGGAATGAACCCCAACAAAGCCTGTACCCGCTTTAATGATTTCTTTACCGGCTACGTTGTTCACACCACGTCCTAAACTATCAACGGGATCCAGAAAGAACAGGGCAGTTGAGCCGAGGGCATCTGACCCCATGACCGTGCCACCCCTTAAGCGGATCTCTTTTTCTTTATTGAAGGCCCATTCACCATAAACCCAGCCAAGGGTTGGCGTTACAACCAAATCCTGAATCGATGGTACCTCAGCGAATGCTTCTATACCGTATTCCCAGTAGAAGGTAGACATCAACGTTGAGTACATAAATGCGTCCCACTGACGATAACCCGATTTACGAGCCGCCTGATAGTAAACGCCACCAAAGTAAGGGTGCCCAACATAGTTGATCAAGTGGTCATCACGATCCCAAACAGGTCCAGATCGCACGTTATCCCACCACTTGTTCATCAGTTTGATGTCTTGTTTTTCCCAGTTGGTGATTGACTCAGGCATCAAAGCCAATACGCCAGCAACACCTACGCCGTAACCAAAAATGGATTTAGTTTGAGACCAAAGCCTTTCACTATCTTCGCCATTTTGAGGATTGAAAAGGGAAACTCGGTACGGTGATTCGTTGAAATCAATTTGAGTGAGAGTCTCATCTTGCCGCAACTCTTCAAAACTACTGTTGGTTGATATAGAGCGATAGCCAAGCTCGTTCATGGAGTCTTGGTGCGCTGCATTGAGCTCTTGTTCTGTGAGAGTCTGGTCGTGACGCACCGCTTGCTGGAGGAAATCCTCTTCAGTGACCGTGGTGTTAGATGAGTCGGCGAAAGCCGCATCCGAGGTTGCTAAAGCAGCAGCAAAGAAAAAAGTGGTTGGTTTCATATTCAATGGGATATTTTTTACGTGTTATGACTAGTATTGTCTAACGTCCCTTTAGACGAGGTGAGGAGGTTAACATTTTGGTAAATGATTGTCTTATCTCGTTTGATTAGACACGGTGACAGAAATGTAACTTGATATTTTTGTGGTAAACTTCACGAAAATTAGACCAACTCAGAGCATGACCATGAGACAACTCACAACGGCCATTCATCCCGATATTACTCATCTTGATGACAAAAGCATTATAAAAAGAAACGCGACCCGCGCAATCGTAGTCGATGGTGAAGATATTTTGCTGCTTTATACAGAGCGCTACCACGACTATTCACTTCCGGGCGGCGGTCTTGACGAAGATGAAGACGTGATCGCGGGTTTGGTTCGTGAGTTAGAAGAAGAAACCGGTGCGCAAAACATTCACGGTATTAAGCCATTTGGCATTTATGAGGAGTTTCGACCTTGGTATAAAGACGAAGCTGACGTAATGCATATGATTTCGTTTTGTTACTCTTGTAAGGTCGACCGAGAACTCGGGGAGACGGCCTATGAAGACTACGAAGTTAAAAATGGCATGAAGCCGGTGTGGGTAAACATCCATGAAGCGATTGCTTTTAACGAAAAAACGATTGCAGAAAGCGACAAGAAAGGCATGAGTATTGAGCGAGAAACATATTTGCTCCATTTGATCGCTAAAGAAATGCTCTAGACTCAGGAGGTGATTTTTTGATGAAATTGATGAGTAAAGACGACAATTTTTTCTATTTACTTGGTTCATTGTTGGTCTTGTTTTTCTTAAGTGCCGTGGTTCATCAGTTCAAAGATGACGCGCAAGACTATGTGTTAGCCCTAATTATACTATGCATGAGTTCTTCGATTGTGGGTGTGCACAGAAAGCAGACCTTTTATCGGTCTTGGTATGCTGTGATGATCACGGTAGCGGTAACGTCGGGAGTATTCTCGTTATTTGAAGAGTACGATTTATCACTCGTCACTCTGTTTTCGCTGCTGTTTTTTGTGTTGGCCCAAACGTATTCTGCGCTAAAGCAAGTCATTATGCCCAAGCAAGTTACTCTCAATCAAATCGTTGGTTCGATTTGCGTCTACATGCTTTTTGGTCTGTCTTTCTCGTTCATCTATTTGATTCAGATAGAAATTTTTGAGGCGCCTTTTAACGGACTTGAAGCGAAACATTGGTTGGGTAATTTGTTTGACGTCATCTATTTCAGTTTCGTTACGCTTACCACGGTTGGCTACGGAGATATCTCGCCTGCACTTGCTATACCTCGCTTTTTCGTTTTCTTAGAGTCAATTACTGGAAGTTTTTATCTAGCCATTATGGTTGCGAGCTTGGTAAGCAGCCACCTAGCGCAAAAAGACGCATAATAGACACATCTATATCGAGCAGCGACTCGCTGCTCGAGCCATCTCTGCGCGTCGCATAGGCATAGCATCGATTGTTTTCTTGACTTGTATCCAGTTGGTGGTCGGCCCCCAACGCAACTTCTCCGTTCCGTCCATCCCAATCAAAATTGCTGTGTGGTCGGCTTCGCTTATGTTGTACATCTTGACGAGCATGTTGTAGTCAAAGGCTTCCTTTACCCAACTCGGGGATGAAAATCCGTCTTTGGTAATGACCATGGTGACGACGTCTCTTTCATCGAGTGCACACTCATTAATGAGCGTTCCCAGAAGAAACTCGTCAACCAGCACGTCTTTACTAGGCGCAAAATACATCACGCTACGGTGTGAGAGACCCTGATAGAACCCGCTACCATGGTGGGCTGAATCCCTTTGTCCACTGTGATAATCACTGTGAGGATCTAGGTTTTGATGTTCCTTTTTGGTGTATTCGGGATAGCCACAAGCCGTGGCGCTAAACAGTGCCGCAAGGGCGGCGATACTGATGCCTTTCATAATTGACTCCAAGCAAACAACCAGAAAGTTATACGTTAAGTTTAGCTACTGAGATTGGTCTCACTAAGTTCCACTTGCGGACAATATTTTTGTTACACTGCCTTCATAACTTAATCACTAGCAACAGTATGAACTCAGCAGCTATTTTTGTAGACGTACAGAATGTCTACTACACAACGAGACAGGCGTTTGGCGCTCGCTTCGACTACAACGCATTTTGGGCATGGGCAAGTTCTCGATTTAACATTGAGAGTGCTAGGGCGTATGCCATAGCGTCACACGATCCAAAGCAGAGGCAGTTTCACCATATTTTACGCGGGATCGGGTTTGATGTTCAGTTGAAACCTTACATTCAACGTTCAGACGGCAGTGCCAAAGGCGATTGGGATGTTGGTATTGCCCTTGATGTCTTTGAGACGGCGAGAGATGTTGAAAACGTAATTTTGCTATCAGGAGATGGCGATTTTGAAGTACTGGTGGAGCGTATCCAAAAGCGATTTGGCTCTCGCGTCACTGTGATTGGAGTGGAGAGTTTGACCGCCAACAATCTGATTCAGGCTGCAAATGAGTTTGTGGCGATAGAACAACCATTTTTAATTGGCGCACGTTAGCGCTAGCTCGTGTACGGGACTTATCGGTCATGAAAAAAGCCAGTGATATCTTGGTCGGTGTGCTTGAGACGGAGTTTAAAACCGTTAAAGCGATGATGGAGATTTATTGTAAGCAGCAACACAGCTCCAATACTCTTTGTGAGAGTTGTGAAGCCTTACTTTCCTATGCAGAAACAAAGCTTGACCGTTGCCCGTATGGAGAGAGCAAACCGACTTGCAACAAATGCCCAATCCACTGTTACAAACCAGAGCCGAAACAGCAAATGAAAGCGGTGATGCGTTACTCAGGATCGAGAATGTTGTTGCCGCATCCGATTTTGTCGATACGCCACCTCATCCATGAACGTCGAGAAGTACCATCTAAACCAAAGGCGGGCAGTTCGAACCGGGCACGTCGAAAAGCTAACCAAGCTGACGAGGCTAACTAAATAACGCCTCTACTAAAAAGATTTTATTCTAAATAACCCCCGCAAAAGCGACGATGTGTGCCACTCCAACGCCAATAGTCAGGTGACTGCGCAGGCGTTGGTACGCTCTGGGGAACTCATTCCCTAGCGCGTTAAGCTTTATTCTCTCAATTAACCAAACACAAATGTAACCGGCTAGAGCGACGACAATGCCTAGCCGAAACTGCTCTGGGGTGATGACGATCACCAGCCACGCCATTAAGCAAATAAGAGTAGCGTCCGGCGTAAATGTGGCGATACATAGGCCAAACGGGATAAGACCAAGATAGCCGAGCCATGTCACCAAAGTGATGGTCTTCGTTGACTGACCCAATGATAGATTTGATGGGGAGTTTTCCGTAACGTCTCAGCGATTAATGGTTGAATACCCACAAGTTTAAGATGAGAAACACTAAGATGCTAACTATGGTAGTGACTAAAACATCTTTAATGATACGTGCTAGTACGATGGCAAAGGTTGCCGCCAGTAGATAGGGGAGGTTGTCATCAAGCGTAAGCTGACCATGAGGCAAGAATACGATCGGTCCCCAAATCGCGGTTAAAACCGCTGGGCTGGCATAGGCTAAAAATCGCTGTGCACCACTACTAATGCGAAGAGGGATTCGAGGTTCCAAAAACAGGTAGCGGCTTAGAAATACGATAGCGGTTAGCACTAAAATAATCAGGTAAGTCATCGCTTAAGCTTCTCCTCACTCACATAACCAACGGTCATACCAACGACACTTGATATCACGAGTCCGAGTTCTACATCCATGGCCGCTAAGACAACGGAACAAATGAGCGCTGAAGCCGCCGCGAGGAGAATCGGCAGTGAGGTGATATTGGGTACCACAATCGCGATAAAGGTAGCTGCGACAGCAAACTCAAGCCCGTACTGTTGCAGGTTGGGTATTTGAGCGCCAATAACGATACCAACCAAGGTGGCTATATTCCAAATAAGGTAGAAGGAGAGTCCCGCGCCGAGTGCATACCAGCGTTCAAATTTTTCGGGCTTATGATGACCACACAGAGCAAACAATTCATCGGTTAGCAGAAAACCTAAAGTCAAACGCCAGCGAAGCGGTAAACCGACAATGTGGTTACGCATTGATAGACTGTAGAGAAAATGACGAGAGGTAATAAAGAAGATGGTAATAACCATAGTAAGTAGGGTTGCACCAGACTTGATCATTCCCATTGCGACCAACTGAGCGGCGCCAGCGAATAAAATTGCGCTCATCGCTTGCCCCTCCATTGGGGTTAGACCTGAGTCAATGGCGAAGGAACCCGCCAAAAAGCCCCAAGGTACAACCGCTAGGCTGAGTGGCAACATTGCGATACATCCTTTCATCGCTCGCGAGAAATAACTTGTTTCTGCTTCCATTAATACTCTCCTTGAACAGGTTAAGTTGTATTTAAATCAGTGATTTTCAAGGCTTGGCTCATACAAAATCAGAATTATTTTTGTCGCCTGCTCCCTGATACTATCGCGCTCCCTGTTCCAAACTGAATTCTATCCCATGAAACGAACACTGCTTCCCTTAAGTATTTTTTTGTTCTTTGCAAGTTACGCAGCTCAAGTCCTATCGAATGATGACACGGGTCTTAAAGACGAAGACTACGGTCGTACTTTGCCATTTTTTGGCGATAGAGTTCGCGATATGGGAGTGAAGCTGCCTAAACCGGTTGGGCTATCACTGTTTACCCATCAACAAGAAGACTTGATGCGACTGGGGGATTTTAAGATCGACGGTGAACCTGTTGATGACATCCTTCCTGATGGAGGCAGTCAAACAACCAACACGACGAGTATAGTGGCCTTAAGAGGTGATGTCTGGTTGTTACCATTTTGGGGTTTTAACGCAATGATCGGTAAAGCGGTAACCTCATCAGATATTTCTATTGGTGTTAGCGATTTTTCGAACGGTAATCTAGCTCGGCTTGAGGTCAATGGCATGGCGACGTCTTCGACCATTACAGCGGTAGGAACTACTCTGGCTTATGGCCACAAACAGTTCTTTACTACAATTGATGCTCAGTATGTATCCACCTCAGTGTCTGGCGTAGGTGTCAGTTTGGATGCGCTGGTGGTGACGCCATTGATTGGACTCAATATTGGCGACAGTGGTTGGCGTATTGTCGTTGGAGGTCAATATCAAGA
The DNA here is from genome assembly GCF_059412285.1 of Vibrio sp. CB1-5. Lineage (NCBI taxonomy): Bacteria > Pseudomonadati > Pseudomonadota > Gammaproteobacteria > Vibrionales > Vibrionaceae > Vibrio > Vibrio sp. CB1-5. The sequence goes on from NZ_JBJHPB010000014.1 coordinate 74,490, forward strand.
CTACCAACGTCAGCTTAAAGGTCAGCTAGAAGATATTCGCTTTTCGGCAAAGCAAACGTCAAGTCGATGGTCAACCATGGTCGGCATGCAGAAAGAGTTTGCTGAAAACTGGGAGGCGTCTCTAATGGCACAGAGTGGCAAGACTCGTGAAGGTTTCACCTTCATGTTAGGTAAACGTTTCTAGCTAACCAATTTAAGGCGAGGGTGGAGCGTTTGCGGCATAGCAAGGTGATACCCTTGGTAAAAATCGATGTCTAACTCTTTCATGGCCACAAACTGCGTTTCTGTCTCTACACCCTCGATAACCGTTTTCGCATTGCATGCTTTTGCGAGCTTAATGCCGTTAAGCAGCGACTGAGTGGAACCATCCATGTAATCGACGAGTAGCTGCCTATCTAGCTTCAGGATGTTGGGTTTGACTTGAGCAACACGCTCAGGGCTGGATTCTTTACAACCAAAGTCATCAATGGCAATCAAAAAATCTTCTTCTGTTAAGTGTTTTGCGGCTGATGCCAAAGTTTTCGGGCTAAAAGCGGTCAGCTCGACTAATTCAACCACCACACGACGGCTATCAATCTGCAACGCCTTAAGGCGCGACATTAACAAAGATGAACGTATCCCTTCTGCTGCAAGGCGCTCACTAGAAATCGGTAAAAAATTCAGGAAAATAAGACGCTCCCGATATTGCGACATACTGAAGTTTCTTAGGTGAATTGCCCGGCTCAATCGGTCAACGTTGAGCTGATCAGCGAGTGTTATTTGGTCGTTCTGAAAATAGTGATTTGGCGGGATAGGGTCGCCGTTGAGGTCAGTTAATCTCACTAGAGCTTCCATACCAATAATCGCGCTATCAGAATTAAAGATAGGTTGAAACACACTTTTCAGCGTCAGGTCTTTGTACTGAGCGATGCAGCAGCCGGTATCATCGGAGCGGATGCATTGCGTGAACTGGTGTTTTTCGGTTAAAAGCATGGAATAACAAAATGTTTTATAGAGTCTCAACATCTTGTCACGGCAGACAAACAAGTCAAATTTGTCTTGTGAATAAAATTCGCGATACGTATCACTAAAACTTCTGTAGCAGAAAGTGACTGGCGATTATCTGCACAGTTTGCTGTTCGAAATTAGAACATAAGTATTGATAAATTAGACGGTTATAGATTTTAACCTTGAGATGAGTGAGTTGGATCATATTAGTTTGATAAATGTAAGTAATTGAGGGTTCACTAAGTAATTGGTCACTTTATACTAAAATTTTGATCTGCCTCTCATTTTACCTTTCATCGAAGAAGTCTTTATTGCGGATATATTTACTCATCAAGTGGTAGGAAAAAGGGCGAATAACCCATGACACTAAAGAGCGACCAAGGCGAACGGGCGTTGGAGTATTCTCATAAATACGGCCATTATATAGCCACAATATTTTACCCACGTGCCAATACAGCAAAGGGAGTGGCGGCAAGAAGGTGACGACGTCCAAGTCACAACAGACGCGATAGGTTTTATGACCCAGTTGAAAACGTCGTTTGAAATTATGACCGCCTATCGCTGGTTGACCAAATGTGACGATTCGCTTAACGGACTTTGGGTACTTTTGTTCCAATGCATCGGCAATGACACACCCTATAGCACCGCCAGACGAGTGCCCGGTAATGCTAACCCTCTTACCACTTTCAATTAGCTCGGAGGCTATCTCAATGGTTCGTTCAAATAGACTGATGCCGAGCCGATCTTTCTTGTGGGTAGGTTGGCTCTCTTGGTTCAATATATAGTGAAAACCGGCGTGAATTCGATAGTTCAAATTGAACACTTTGCAGTGCCGTTGCCACATTGCAAATGTGAGTAACCAATCGGTAAGGCTGTGCGAGCCTTTGATTACTATGACTGCTTCTTCTTTATCTTTACTCCACAATATCCGTACTACTGTTTTGCCGTAGCGGTTAGCGACAATCCGCTGACCATTGGGATCAAAACCATAGCGAGTTTGCTTGAACACTCTAGGATAGGCGAGGTTGCAAAGTACGGCGTACTTTTCATATTGATAGCGTTTTAAACTCTTCACGGTAATTACAGTGTTTAGCTGGAGTTCACTACTATGAAAAATATTGATGAAGGTTTAATGACAGAATTTCCGGTGACAAGGTGCCAATATGTAATAGGAAGGGCTAGAGTGTTGTAACTGCGTAGAGCTGAACGTATTTCATAACGCGCTCGCCAGAACAGGGTTTGGTTAACGGGTGGGAATAAGTCACGTAGCTTGGATACAACTGACAGCGTTGTGATAACTCTTGGCTCATCGACGACCCTGAGCCCAGTAGTTTGACGCCCTGTTTTAGATATTGGCTATCATCTTCTGGTAGTTCGTCACTCCACCAGTTGATCAGCGACCGGCTTTGGTGACAGCGGCTTAACCAGTGATCAGCCAAGACCACCAAAAGATCCCTTTTTTGCACTGCATACTGATATTCCCCTAGCCATTCTTGTACTAAAGAAAAGACATGTTCACGACTTGTTTGGTTGCCATTCACAAAATGATAAGCCAATACCCAGACAGTGCCATACGGTGTGGTAACGCGATACGCACCTTGAAGTTGACTATGCTCTTCACAATCAAGTGAAGCAATATTTACATCAAGAGTATGATGCTCAAGGTCGACTTTGAGTCTTCTAGTGAAAGCAGAAGAGAGATGACGACTGGTTAAGCCACCATTATGAACCGCAGGGTAGTGTTGGATACACAGTGCCTGACAATCGGTTTGGAACCGCCGAAAACTATGTATCACAATGTCTAGAAGCATGACTTGATCCTTGTCTTTGTGTGAGCGACTTCAATTAACCCAAAGGCGCGCTAGCTTCCTAAATACGCTTTTCCCATGTGCCCCAGCGAACAACACCCAAAACTTCGATTTCATCGTCTTGGACTTGATGAATTGCATTTTTCGACGTGTCATCCCCATACCAAACATGAATCGTCGAGCCGACCTTAACTAATGTAAAAAAGTCAGGGTGAGGATTCCCTGGCAGGCGTGCCAGTACAATGTCGTCATTGATCCACTCAAGCTCTCGATTCACTAATGCCACACAGTCCCATTTATAGGAAACATTACCACCGACTGGGTACAGGACAGCAAAGCAATTTTTGTATTCAGGCGGCACTGGAATAGAGCCCTTGCTCGTGGCGTGGCCTGTTTCTAGAAATTGACTGACCTCTGAGCGACTGTACACCGACAACATTGTTGCACTATTGCTTGCAGCTTTTGTGAGATCGCTTGGTTCAGTGTGTTGATTACCAACGCCGAAACATAGCCAATGAGGTTGCACGTTAAAATAAGAGGCAATCAGCGATAAGTCTTCTATGGATGGATAGGTGCGTGTCGGACCTTTTGTTAGATATCGCCCAATGGTGGCTTTTCCTTTGCCGATGGCTTCCGCAAGTTCGTGATTGGTGATTTTGTTTGCCTTGAGCAGCGCCACTATGCGCTCTTGATAGCCGTAATCCATGATTCCTCCATATGTTCGCAGATAGTGTAGTTTATGGGTATCAGAAATGAAACTAGGGGTTTTAATAATGTTTGAAAATGAGATGCATGCTAAAGCTTTTGTGTGTGATCCAGTGTGTAAATTCACCATTCATTTTTGAAATCATTACGTTATCCACCAAACTGGTAATCAAATCTGTAACAAAAAATGAGGCTAAGTATGTTTGAGACTAAAAAAGAGCGGCAATTGTATCGGAGCTACAAGACTACTTCGAACGCGAGTTGGACGCTGAACTAGGCCAATTCGACGCTGAGTTTTTGTTGGACTTTTTGATAAAAAAGCTTGGGCCAGCCTTTTACAACCAAGGGCTAGAAGATGCCAAAGGGGTGTTGGATCGTCGAGTTGCCGATATTGCTGACGAGCTTTACGAAATAGAGATGCCGGATGACTTATAGCTTCACAAATTGTGTATCGAATAGGGTACCTTCAACATGTTCAAAAATATTGAATGACTTCATCAATGGAGGGTTGTCGTTAAAGTGTCAATTTAAGTAAATACTGTGTCCCATAGGTTGATGAGTTGTTAACATAACGGGTAATGCACACGGAATCATGGAATTAACGATGGCGGCAAATGAAGTAAAAAACTACAACCCTGTAGCAAGAGCGTTACATTGGCTCTCGGCTATCGTGGTGATCGGTATGTTTGCGGTAGGTCTTTGGATGGTCGATCTGACCTACTACAGTCAATGGTACAAAACAGCCCCAGATTGGCATCGCTCTGTGGGTATTTTATTAGCGCTGGTGACGGTATTCAGATTGGTGTGGAAACACCTTACGACAGCCCCCAAAGTAGAAGGCAATCAGTTTGAAAAGGTTGGTGCTAAAGTCGGCCACCTTGCGATGTACATTGCCTTGTTTGTCATATTTGCCAGTGGCTACCTCATCTCTACCTCGGATGGGCGCGGTATCGATGTTTTTAACTGGTTTACTGTTCCCGGCATGGGAGAGCTGTTCCCAAATCAATCAGACATTGCAGGCGAAGTGCATTTCTATGCTGCTTGGTTCGTCATACTTGCCGCTGCTGGTCATGCGCTAGCTGCGTTGAAACATCACTTTATAAACAAAGACAACACTCTTCGGAAAATGTTAGGAGTTTCGAAATGAAAAAGACACTAATCGCTACTGGAATGGCCGCGGCAATGCTATTGCCTCTAGGTGCAAACGCTGCTGATTACGCAATCGACACTAAAGGCGCTCACGCTTCAATCAACTTCAAAGTGAGTCACTTGGGTTATAGCTTTATCAAAGGTCGTTTTAACACATTTTCTGGTGATTTTAGCTACGATCCAGCAAACATTGAAGCGTCGACAGTCAACGTTGTCGTTGATACAACAAGTCTTGATTCAAACCACGCAGAGCGTGACAAGCACATTCGTAGCGCAGACTTTATCGATGCTGGTAAGTTCAAAGAAGCAACATTCAAGAGCACCAGCGTAAAAGATAAGGGCGATGGCAAGCTAGACGTAATGGGTGAGCTTACTCTACACGGTGTTACTCAGCCAATCACCATTGAAGCAGAGTTCATTGGTGCAGGTCAAGACCCTTGGGGCGGCAAACGTGCAGGCTTTAACGGTACAACTCGCCTAGAATTGGCTGACTTTGAAATCCCTGTCATGGGCGCATCAAGTTATGTAGATATGGAGCTTCATGTCGAAGGTATCCAGAAGTAGTTCTTTCTGTTTTAATTAGGTAGCCCCGGTTTTTACACCGGGGCTTTTTCGGCCAAACGACTTATTTCCTAGCCAAAAATGGGGGGTGTTGTATTACGCAGATTCAAGTTCGCGTTCAACAACATTCAAGCGCTCGCCGTAGATAGGGCGGACAGCTTTCATTACTTCAGCTCTTGATAAAACACCAACCAAGACGCCATTTTCTAATACAGGCAACACATGTGGTTTGTTCACTTTCATCGCTTTAGCACGCTCTTCTAGTGAAAGCGTCGAGAAGCTTGTTGCGATGCCCATTGAACTTACTGGATACAGCTGCTCTTTATCGATGCAAAGAAATTCAGCCACGTCGACCAACTTTTCAGACGCATTGATAGCGACAACATCACGGCTCATCAGGTCGACCACTTTTTGACCTTGCTCAGGGATGTAATCCTGGCACCACAAATCAACCATGACATCGTGTACAGAGAAGAAACCCACTAAACGATTTTCAATGTCAGTGACTGGAGCACTTGTAAGGTTGTGATCCAAAAGTGTATCTAGGGCAACAGATGTTGGCATTTCAACGCTTAGTGTTACTGGTTGAGTGTTCATGATGTCTTTTACGATGATGTTGTTGTTCATTTGCGTCTCCTTTACTGACGTAAGTTCAGTGGTTTGTGTAATTGCAGTTACGTTTGCTGCTTTTAGTTGTGGTCTGCGGTAGATACTCCAGTTGGCAAGTCCTACCAAAACCGAACCACCTATAATGTTTCCTAGCGTGACTGGTATAAGGTTGTTGGTTAAAAAGTGAATCGGTGTTAAGTCGCTAAATTGTGCTTGGGTTGTGCCCGTTGCTGCCCAGAATTCAGCGCCTGCAAAGTTTTGAATCACAATGCCAAGTGGAACCATAAACATGTTTGCGACGCAGTGTTCAAAACCGCTACTGACAAACATTGCGACGGGTAGAACTGTCATTGCTGCTTTGGTCATCGCATTGGCGCTGCTAAATGTCAGCCAGATTGCTAAGCACACGAGAAGGTTACATAGAACACCTAAAGCGAACGCCTGAACCCATGTGTGATGCAGTTTATGCTGTGCAATATGCAGAGCGTTGAGTCCCCATTGGCCATTGTCCATTTGGTAAAGCCCCGCGGCAGAAACAATCAAAAGCAAGAACATCGCGCCAATGAAGTTTCCAACGTAAACCTTTCCCCAAATTGAAAGCATTTTGCTAAAGCTAATTTGTTTATTTGCCCAAGAGATGCTCGAGAGCACCGAGCTAGTAAACAGTTCGCCACCACATATCACGATGAGGATCAACCCCATACTGAATGCAAGACCGCCAGCTAGCCTGCTTAAGCCCCATCCCGCATCTGCGCTTCCCGTCGTTACCGTGATGTAGAAAAGAAATGCCAAGCCGATAAAGGCGCCCGCCATAATGGCTAGGCTCATTGTCATTCCACTGGTCTTTTTAGCTTTACTTAATGCGAATTTTTCAGCTTCTGCCATCATTTCTAATGGTGAGAAGAGCAGATTGTTTTCGGAGCTAGCCGATGCCATTCCTTACTCCTTAACCTCGTTTGTGTGTGAATCGCCCATTTCATGACCCCCTTACTTGATTGAAATAAAAGTGATTGAGATGTAAGTGCGAGAACAGAGCCCCGTGCTGTGTTCGAATCCAGATTAAGGGCAACTGGTGGTAGTGGTAAAATTGATAATTTTTAAAATCGAAATCAGAAATATTGATAACTTAACTGCACAAGGTAGAATAAGGGCTGAAGTCCATAACGTACTGTTTTTTTAGTGAGAGATTAGCGAGTGTCGAGATTCTCAAGCGATGAAAAAAACAACAGCAATTTTTCGTTGAAATCTCGATATAAGAGAAACTGATAGAAACAGTTCAGGATTTGCTATGAAACACAGTGTTTTAAGATTTAAGTGGTGAAAGGAAAACGGATGCGATATTCATTAAAACAACTTGCCGTTTTTGATGCCGTAGCGGATACGGGGAGCGTGAGTCAAGCTGCAGACAAGTTGGCATTGACACAGTCCGCGACGAGTATGTCATTGGCACAGCTAGAAAAAATGCTTGGTAGGCCGTTGTTTGAAAGGCAAGGCAAACAAATGGCATTGACTCATTGGGGGGTATGGTTAAGACCCAAAGCCAAGCGTTTGTTGCAAGATGCCCAACAAATTGAAATGGGTTTTTACGAGCAGCACTTGCTAAGTGGTGAATTAAAGTTGGGTGCCAGCCAAACGCCGGCAGAACATTTGGTGCCGGATCTTATCAGTGTCATTGATAACGATTTCCCTGAGATGCGTATCTCGCTTGGGGTTAAGAGTACCGACTCGGTGATTGAAGGCGTTTTGGACTATAAGTATGACCTCGGCATTATCGAAGGCCGTTGTGATGACAACCGAATCCACCAAGAAGTCTGGTGTCGTGACCACTTAACGGTAGTCGCCGCAGCGCATCACCCGTTTGCTCGCCGAGAGAGAGTAAGCTTAGCTCAATTAGAGCAAGCGCGCTGGGTGCTTAGAGAGCATGGTTCAGGTACTCGAAAGATTTTTGATAGCTCAATTCACCACCTTATTGCCGACTTGGATGTATGGCGAGAGTACGAACACGTGCCAGTCCTGAGAAGTATGGTAGCCAATGGTCAGTATTTAACGTGTTTGCCTTATTTGGATGTCGAGCGATTTGTAGAATCCGGTCAACTGGTCGCGTTAAATGTGCCTGAGCTGGAAATGGAGCGAACGCTGTCCTTTATTTGGCGCGCTGACATGACGGAAAACCCGCTTGTGGAGTGTGTTAAACGAGAGGGCTTAAGAATGATGAAAGGCAAACCGTCGGTTTTTTAGTGATATAAATCACTATTTTAATGTAATGAAATGTATATAATATCTTTTGTTGTGATTTCGATCGCTTAAATATGAGTCTATATTCGTTACCTTAGATTGAAATTGAATCAATCATTGGTCGACGATATGAGTCCATTAATCGCTATTTCTGTTACAACGGGTGTTCTTTCCGGTATTTGGGGGTGGGCAGCCTTGTCATTGGGGCTGCTGTCCTGGGCTGGCTTCTTAGGATGTACCAGTTACTTTGCGTCACCAAAAGATGGTGTAACGGGACTAGCCCAAAGCTTACTGACTAACATGTCGGGCGTCGTTTGGGCAATGGTCATCATTCATGGCTCGTCACTGATCAATATGGAAATCGCTGGGTACGTAATGACCGCTTTAGTGTCATTTTTCATGTGTATTCAAGCGAAACGAGCGTGGCTTCAGTATATCCCTGGCACGTTCATAGGTGCATGCGCCACATTTGCAGCAGACGGCGCCTGGCAACTCGTGATTCCGTCTTTGATATTGGGGGGCTTATTTGGTTATGCAATGAAAGCGAGCGGTCTTTGGTTGCACAAACAGCTTAGCAATCGTGATTCTGACACCAGTAACTCCAAGGCGAATAATGCTAAGACGGCATTAGCGAATGATTGATTGACGCCTGTTCTCTATTAAAAAGACCCTATCAGAATTTCTGATAGGGTCTTTTTCTTTCCTTTGAACTCTTAGTGGATTAGGTGTTGCCGTTAGCCATTGTGATAACTCTTCTTAGGATCCACCGTATCAAGACAGGAATACTATCGACACCTTTCTCTTCACACTCTGCGACGATAGCCAGCGCCAAATCAGGCTTGGCAAACTTCTTGAGCACTCGCGCTACCACTTTTTTAGGAGGGATAGGGTGGTCATGAGGGATTTTGATAAGATCCCTAAAGAAAATTTCAAACCCGTGAATGTAGAGATAGTGCTCTATATCTCTATCTGGTAGTTCGGTTAGATGATGACGTGGATGCTCACCGTCCAGTTGGTGAAGTACGGTTGCTGCGTATTTCTTACCTGCCGCGTCACCATCGGTAACGACATGCCAGTCAATACCGAACGCTTTTGCTACCTTGATGAGCGATCTCAGCCCTGATTGAGCAAATTCTATGATTTGTACCCCTTCGGCGGCTAAGTTATATCCACATTGGTTGGCAAGCTCATTAAACAGCCATACTTCGGTTTCACCTTCAACCAGCAGCCAACAACGCGCAAACAGAGCTCGGGAACGATGAAATCGAATATGAAATCCGACTCTTCGAAGCTCATCCTTGGTAAGTCCATTGGTGGCTAAGGATTTAGTAATGGTTTTGTCAGATTGCCTTACTAAGCGCCTTATTGATTGCAAAGGAACAGCACCCAGTAAGTCGCTACTGTTGGTGGTGAGTATTTTTTGCATGGGCAACATTTGCAACAGGCTCCAAGCGCGAGCCAAATGAGTAGGGTGCAAGCGGCCTTCTGGATCTTCTATGATGAGTATCGGCCGTGCACAGCGGCGTAGTTCATTCGGTCCTTTGGCTTGCAGGTAGGCGTTGAGTAAACCAAGTAGCAGCAGTCGTGTTTGGTGGTTTTTGGTTTCGTCTATGACCTGGGCAAGATTTTGTTCGCTGTTAGGGCGAGAGAAAAATACTCCGTCGCGCTGTCCTTTGGTCGTCTTACGTGAGTGACTCTTGAATGAGAAGTAATGCTCCACTAGCGCTTTCATCGATGTAAGACTGCTCTTAATTTCCCCTTTATTGACATGACCAGGAATTGCCATTAAGCGTCTAACTGTATTATTGATTCGTTTTTCAGAACGAGCGTTCAAGCCATTTCCGTTGCCACTGCCGTTACTGCTTCCTACAGAAACAGGATTACCATTGTTTACGCCCTCCTGTTGGTACAATCGACGGGAGTCGCGTAATCGTATGACCGGGTGCAGCGTCATCAGCTCTTGGGCAATTTTTTCCGAATGATGGAGCATTAGGGGAGCCCCTTCGGGATCTAAGAAATTGTACTTCTGTGTAATGTCGTAGCCATCAAGCGTTGCACTGATTCGGTAATAGAAACGATTAGCGCCATCTTCGTCTTGAAACCAAATTGGCTTGAGTTTTCGGTAGCGCCCGGACAAGGTTTCATTACGTTCAGTAGAAACAAAAGAAAGTACAATTTGCAGATGTCGCGTTTGAGGATGTGCTGCTGCGTGATCAACATGAAAGTCTTTCATTTCGAATGAATAAATGCGACCGTCGGCAGGGAGCGCGACATTCAATGCGTCGAGCAAGGAAGACTTACCCCAGGTGTTCTCTCCAATGAGCGTAGTGAGATCATCCAGCGCAATGGAGAGGCGTTTGATTCCGCGAAAGCCGGATACATCGATACGTTCTAGCTTCATCCATTTCTCCCAACAAAGTCATACTATCTACTTCAATTATAAGCCTCTTTTTACAAAGCAACTGTAATCAAATTCATAAATGGCTAAGTAATTACAGCCGGTTAGCGGATTTCTGCCTCTAGCCAACTTCAATATTAATGTGATTAACATCATAAATAGACCTGTGATATCAGTATGTGATTTCATGAAATTCATTGGAATGTCACATAAAGCACGCTACCATCACTAGTATGATAAAAGAGAAGATGCGATGACAATAAACAATAAGCCTCTTTCGCTCACAGTAGCGCACATCAACGATACACACTCTTATTTTGACCCCACGTCACTTGCGTTAAGCATTGCCCACAATGGGCAGCAATGTCAGCCATACGTTAGCTCTGGTGGCTTTGCACGTATAGCCGCTCGCGTGAAGCAGCTAAAGAACTCTCATACCAATGATGACTTTTTGTTTTTGCATGCCGGAGACTGCTTTCAAGGGACCTTGTACTTTTCACTGTTCAAAGGTGAAGCTAACGCTGTCATGTTGAACGCATTGGGTATAGATGCCATGGCACTTGGCAATCACGAACTGGATATGGGTAACGAACCGGTTGGCAAATTTTTGCGTGAGATAGATTTTCCTCTTCTCGCTGGTAATTGGAATGTATCCGGTGAGCTACGCAAACAATACCCTTTAAAATGTCATCCGAATTTGATGGATTTTGACCATCTAACACATACAGCGAAATGGATTGAAAAGAAAGTCGATGAAGAGCAAGTCGCAATCTTTGGTTTGTCGCTCGATAAGATGGCAGATATTGCAAACCCAGATTGTGATACCACATTTGAGCCTTGTATCGCTACCGCAAAAGCAACGGTAGACGCGATTCAAAAAAAAGGTATCAATAAAATCATTCTGTTAAGTCATATGGGGTACGAAGCTGATCTAGCGCTTGCTGAAAAAGTGAGTGGCATCGGACTCATCATTGGTGGGCATAGTCATGTATTACAGGGTGACTTTTCTTCGTTAGGAGTCAAGTCTCAAGAAAATTATGGTGTTCGAATCAAAGGGACTTACGTGGTTCAAGCTGGGAATCACTCGATGACACTTGGACATTGTCGAATCGACTTTGCAGCGAACGGTCAAGTTAAGGGTTTTGAAGGGCGAAATGAGCTGTTGGTTGGACGTCGCGTATTTATGGATGTTCACGGCGAGCATTCTGCAAGCGATATTGAGCAAATCAAGCAACAGATCCATGCTCATGACCATGTGGTTGTGGTAAGAAAAGATCCTGAGGTAAAAGCAATACTGGCTGAAAAATACCAGCCTCAAGTAAGAGCATTACAAAATCAGACGATAGCCCATGTAGATTCCGAGTTACGTCATGTTCGACTGCCAGATGAACTTGGTCCAAGCCAACTTGCTCCCTTAGTCGCTCATTCATTTTTGTACACGATGCAGAGTCTGGGGCATAAGGTAGATTTTGCTATGCACAACGCGGGAGGCGTTCGCAATTCACTAGGTGTTGGTGCGGTGTCGGTTGCCGATGTCGCAGGAAAATTGTTGCCGTTCGCTGTGCCGATTGGTTTGTATCGAATTAAAGGTATCGACATTCCAAAAATACTGGAAGGCGCGCTCGATAATGCATATAGCAACGGTGTACAGGGCACGGGCTCTGGTAGTTATCCCTACACTTCGCAACTTGAGTTTCAATATGACGCAACTTTACCAAAAGGAGAACGTGTCTTTAATGTAATGGTTGCGGGAGAGGCATTGGATGAAAATCGCGTTTATACCGGCACATCAAGCGCTTATACCATGAAAGGCAAAGAAGGCTATGATGCGATAAAAAATATGCTTGATAGTGGAATTGTCACCACATGGTCGATGGCTGACTGTTTTATCAGGATGTTATCGGAACAGCCGGATAGCGTGCGCCTCTTTTCCCAGAAAAACGCGGGCTTGCTTCCATAAATAAGGAACAGTTTTTGCTTTATTTGAACCAATCTACGTAAAGGTCGTCTGTTACTAATGGGTGACCGCCACATTTCATCGGAGGGAATATGTGGAACAAAGATTGGGTTGATACATTTGTAGTTATTGGTTGGATTGGTGCTGGTCACTGCTGGTCTATTTAATACCCAGCGCCATGCTCTAAAAAAGTAGACACCTGGGGTTTGGCCGAGTACAACATCCTCTCGGCCTATCCAGACGCGCAAGCAAAGGCGTTCCGTCCTCAAGCTATTGAGGAATGGTTGAAGCGTCAAGAGTAAACACACGCAATACGTTATAATATAGCCGAACGAGGAGTTTATTTAACGAATGTGCGGCCGACTTAACATTATCGATGATCCTTTTAGTCAATACGTTTCAGAGCAACTGGGTATCGCGTTTTCAGCTAAACCTAAAGCCGAATTGTATCCGTCTGAGAGTATTGATTGCGTGGTAGCCGGTTACGATACCAGCTTGTTTCAGCTTCCTCTATCTTGGGGGGTTAAACCCTCTTGGAGCAAAAAACTGATAATCAATGCTCAAGCCGAAACAGTTCAAACAAAACCTACGTTTGCACAAGCTTACGCTTCACATCGTGCTATTGTCCCATGTTCTGGTTGGTTTGAATGGAAAAACGACGAATACGGCACCAAGTTGAAATACCTTTTCCAGTCCCAGAACCAAGATCATGAGTTTGGTGGAGCATGTAAGTTATTGATGGTTTTAATTGAATGGGTGGGGAGATACACTAGTCCATCAAATATTGTTTTAGAGATATAAGATGTTCATTTTAATTCGGCTATTAAAGCTTGCTGTTATTTCAGCGGTATTTTTCACCATTTATGACCTAATCGCGTTCGGTGAAATCACTTGGTTTAGCCGTTTCTTTGGCTAGTGTTTGGGTTGATGAAAAGAAGCCTCGACATTGTCGAGGCTTCTTAAATAGGGGCATTATTAGTAATCTGACGACTAAGCGTTAGACTCAGCGCTCGTCCCACCTTTTTTTTGCATTTGCAGCAAGAAGTAGACGTTTACGCATGCAATGAAACCATTAGTAATGACGACTGGCATAGAGTCGATTGCCAAACCGTAAGCGGTAAATAGGGCGCAACCTACAAAGTTAAGTACACGTAGTTTAACAATGTCTTTCATTGTTAGTGAGATTGCGACCATGATCGATGCTGCGTAACCAAGTAATTCAACCATACTGAAGTCCATAATTTCCTCCTCAAATATTGCCAGGGGTGCTGGTACCTATTCTTCTCATCTTGAGAATGTCGAGGAAGCTCCTTGCCTCGAATGGTGTTACCGTGATTTTCCGACACTATAACAGCCTAAATTCTGTGATGAAACCGTCAATTTTGGATACGGAGAAGGTTAGCGATTACGCAAACGTTTTAGTGCGGGAGAGGCGATAGTTGAGAGTAAAAACTGTTGAAACTGTCAATAGATGTTTTGAGCGATCAAAAAGAGCCTGAGAACAGGCTCTTTAGCATTTGGAACAAGAAATTATTTCTTACCTTGAACCATTTGCTTGTCTTCTTCAGTCAGCTCACGGATACGACGGCTGATGTCACGACGAGCTTTTGAAATCTCAGCGCTCTTGATGATGTGGTCATCAACACGATCTTCGTAGTCTGCTTTCATGTTCTTGACGATAGTGACGATTTCATCGTGCGTCATGTCTGGTTTGATGTAATCCATCAGATTTTCTAGTAGGTCGACACGCTTACGGTTGTCACGAACCTTTTTTTCGTTGTCTAGCAGCTCGCGCTTTAGTTTGTTTTTGCGACGTGCTTGCGCAACGATTTCAAATACGCTACTCATGTTTCCTTTCCTAATTCGTGTGGGTATCTGTCTTGATTAAAACACAACAAACCCATCTATAACAGACCTTAGATCAATACTCATTGGCTATTGCTTAGTTTGTCGCCACTCAGTCGAAGAAACAATTGAGTTGTAGTAAGAAATAGCGCTATGATTTCAATACAGCAAGGTTTTTAACACAAAGTAATTCATGTCACTGTTATCTCAAACTTCAATAGAATCAGACAACAACATTGTCATTCCTACCGACAATCGTTCACCAACGCAAAGGCTTAAAGAGGCTTACATCAGTGAGCGAAGTAAGCTTGAGGTGGTTGAAGTCGAACTCAATCGAAGTAAAGTCGTCATGATCGATCAAGATGGTAAATTCATAAAAGTACCGTTTCTGTCGGAGCATTGAGCTTACTTTGTGACACTGTAGCGGACTATAAAGGAATACAATAATGAACATCGAACTGTCCCCAGTTGAGGCGCGCGTCATTGGCTGCCTTATCGAAAAAGAGATCACAACACCGGATCAATACCCGCTAACGCTAAATAGCTTGACGACAGCGTGTAACCAAAAAAGCAATCGCGATCCTGTGATGAGCTTAAGCGATGCCGAGGTTCAAGATGCGGCGACAGCACTGATCAGTCGTCGACTTCTTAGCGACGAGAGTGGTTTCAACAGTCGCGTATCTAAGTTTCGACATCGCTTTTGCAACACAGAGTTTGGGGATTTGAAGCTAAACGAGCAGGAGAAAGGGATCGTGGGTTGCATGCTGCTCCGTGGCGCTCAGACTCCCGGTGAAATTCGTACTCGAACCAATAGACTCTGTTCATTTACAGATGTGAAAGAGGTTGAGGCAGTGCTAGAGGCAATGGCGTCCCGTGAAAGTGGCGCCTTGGTCGTAAAATTGCCACGTGAGGCTGGCAAACGAGAATCTCGCTATATGCATTTATTCAGTGGCGAGGTGGATATTGAACTTCTAGCTCAGGAATCGACGGCTAGCAGCAACTCTTTGGCAGCATCTGGGGGGCAAGCGCGTATCGAAGCTCTGGAAGTAGAAGTCGAAACGTTAAAGCAAGAACTCAGTGAGCTAAAAACACTAGTCAACTCGCTTCTGTAATCCGCAAGGCGGCATTGTCCGCCTTTAGCCCTTGGAGCGAAGCAGTATGTCTGAAATCGACCAACAACCGGAATGGTTTGTTTACTTAATTCGTACCTCAGAAGATAAACTTTATTGCGGTATTACCAATAATCTAGAGCGCCGATTTAAACAGCATGTAGCGGGTAAGGGCGCAAAAGCGCTACGTGGTCGAGGGCCGTTAAAATTGGTATGGAGCCAAGCTCAGATGAACAAGAGTGAGGCGCTAAAAACTGAAATTGCAATTAAAAAACTGAGTAAAAAACGAAAAGAGTCTTTAGTCGCTCTAGAGCAAAAATTCACCATCGATGCAAGCGATTGATTTTGAAAACTGGCTGAATTCCACCTCATTGTATACACTTGTTCTTAAACACAAAAATATACAGTACAGATGCGCAAATTACATACATTCTTCACCATAATATTACTTGCAGCGCCTTCTTTCACAATCTCTGCAAATACTATCTTGTCTGATTATTGGGGTTATCACCAGTTCCTTGCAACGCATCCGGAACAAAAACAGCTTGTCGACAAAATGCAGCAAACAGTATTGGGTAATGCGGTGCCGTTGTCAGTACAACAGACTGAACCTGTGACGATATCCGTTGTGTATCCCGGTCAGCAGGTGTCCGATTACTGGGTAAGAAATATTGAAGCGTTTGAACGACGACTAGAAGAACTTGGTGTGACCTACGAACTTAATCAAGTGTTTACACGACCAAATGAAGACTTTCGACAGCAAAGCGTTTCTTTGATGGAAGCAGTGAAAAATAGGTCTGATTATCTCATCTTTACCCTAGATACAACAAGGCATCGCAAGTTCATCGAGCATGTACTGCATGCCACCGATACCAAATTGATTCTGCAGAACATCACGACTCCGGTAAAAAGTTGGTCTAATAATCCACCGTTTATGTACGTTGGCTTTGATCACGTAAAAGGCAGCTTGCTACTTGCTGACTACTTTAAACAACGTTTCAGCGGCGAAAAAAACAACTACTCTGTATTGTACTTCTCCGAGGGATACGTGAGCGATGCAAGAGGGGCCACCTTTATTGAAGAGATGGACGCAGTGAACCGTTTTAATTTAGCGACTTCATTTTACACAAAGGCAAGTCGCGAGAGTGGCCGAGAAGCCACACTTAATGCAATGCAGCAGCACCCTGATATGGATTTTATTTACGCATGTGCAACCGATGTTGCTTTGGGCGCAACAGACGCGCTTCGTGAGCTTGGAAAATCAGATGTGGTGGTCAATGGCTGGGGAGGTGGTTCAGCAGAGCTGGAAGCGATTCAGCGCGGTGACTTAGATGTGACTGTGATGAGAATGAACGATGACACTGGCGTCGCCATGGCCGAAGCGATCAAATGGGACTTGGAGAAGAAATCAGTACCTCAGGTCTACTCTGGGAGTTTTGAATTGGTCACCAGTGATGACAGTGCGCAACACATTGACGAGCTCAAATCTAGAGCATTTCGCTATTCTGACCAATAGTAGCCTGTGAAGATTGTATGCCATTAACGGATTTTAATAGTCGCAAAACACTGGCCACTCTGATCACTAGAACAGTGATTACCGTTGTGGGCGCGTTCACGTTTGCCATGCTGATTCAAAGTTGGCAACTGAGTCGTGATATTGTTCGAGATGAAGTTCAAAAAAGTGCCAGACAAACCAGTGCTTTGGTGGTGAACTTTTTTAATTATCGCCTAGCATCTTTGCAAATACTTCAAGATAGTAATGCTAAGAGTGATGCCGTTGAGAGTTTTTTTCAAAGTTTCGATTCTCGACTGCTCGATTATTTCTTTTTGCGAGAGGATAACCTGCAGCCCTCACACGCCCCTGATTTTCGTTTTATCACTCGAAGCAATGACATTGTTTGGGATGACGGAAACGCGCTGTTTTATGGTCTTGAGCAAAATAGCCTAGCGACACTCAATGTAGCTGCCGGAAAGACCAATAATTGGAAAACCGTTTCGACTGAGTCACAACTGGGTGAGCGGCACATATTGCTGCGTCGCACGCCTATCGTCGATCGTTCTTCTGGTGAGGTTCTTGGGCAGTTGTATGTCGGTGTGATACTCGATGATAACGCTGGGTTATTGACAAGCCTTCTGCGCGGAAGCAACAGTGATGATGTCATTCTAAAGTATGGTGGCGAAGTGATCGCCTCTTCCATTTCTTCGGATGACAACTACACACAAGCCTCGGTGTTAAACGTGATTGACAGTGGAGAAGTCGATTTAAACAAGATACTGGTTACCGAGACGCCACTTTCAGTTGGTAGCGAGATCTCAAAGTTAACGGTGTATTCTATTCAGCGAAATCCGGGTGTACTTGCACTTAGAAACAGTTACTTGTTTTGGATTTTCCTATCATTTGTCGTCATAACCATTACTTCGATGATAACCAGACGCTGGTTAAATAGCAGAGTCACTAAAGAATTAGCGAAATTGATGGTGTACACTCGAATAGCCGGGAATACACAGAAATTTGAGCACTTTTCTGGATCCACTATCCACGAGTTTAACCATATCGGTAAGACGCTAAGCAACACCTTTGAGCGACTCTCTGAACAAGAAAAGCTATTTCAAGATCTGTTTAACTTTTCGTTATCACCGATTATTGTCTGGACCGAAAACTCCACAATTTTACAGATCAATCCGGCGGCTCGAAAAGCGCTGGGTTTGGAGCGCAATGCGGACAGCAGCAATGCATTACCATTCCGCCAATTTGTTGATGAAATGAAGGTTCAAGTTGATAAAGCGAATCATGGAGTAACTATCACGGGTATCGATGTGCCCATTAATGACATGGTTTATCGTTGGAACCTTTCGTCTATTCAAACACGAAAAGACAAGAAGTTAGTGTTATCGCAAGGCTTGGATATCACCAAACTCGTTGAAGCAGAAAAGCAAAGTGCCAAAGCAAGAGAAGAGGCGGAGCGCGCCGCAGTTGCTCGTACAGAATTTCTTGCCAAAATGAGTCATGAAATACGTACGCCACTGAACGGCATATTGGGTATTTCACAGCTATTGAAAAAAGAAGCCAAGCAGACTCGCTATCAAGAGCAAATCGATGTGCTGTGTAACAGCGGTGAACATTTGTTGGCTGTTCTTAACGATATTCTCGATTTTTCCAAAATTGAAAATGGCAGCTTTAAGCTTGAGAAGCACAGCTTTAGTTTTAAGGAAATCGTAACCGCTGTGGAGGGGATTTATCGTCCATTGTGTGATGAAAAAGCGATCAAACTTAAGATTGATAATCAGCTTCCCACTGATACCGTATTGTTTACCGATCAGGTGCGACTCAATCAAATATTGTTCAATCTACTTAGTAACGCCATTAAGTTTACACACCAAGGTCATGTAAAAGTATCACTTAGTCTTTCTCGCTCTCACACTGAGCAGACTGCAACGTTGAATATTGATGTCGAAGATACTGGCATTGGCATTCGACAAAATCAGCTTGCGCAGATTTTTGACCCGTTCGTACAGTCTGAATCGACGACAACAAGAGAATATGGGGGCAGCGGTTTAGGATTAGCGATTGTTCGGAACCTTGTCACGATTCTTGATGGCGATATCTCACTGAGGAGTGAAGTAGGGGAAGGGACTCTATTTAAACTCTCTTTGCCGGTGGAAGTTGTCGAAGGTGCTTCCTCTCTCGCGGTAGAAGAGACAGAGATTGACTTTGAGTTATTTGATCGCGAATTATCCGTACTGCTTGTAGAAGACAATCATACCAACGCGTTTATTGCGAAAGCGTTCTGTGAAAAATATGGTATGGAGGTTGTGTGGGCGAAAGACGGGCAAGAGGCGCTGAATTTCCTCGACACTAGAACGTTTGACTTGGTGCTTATGGATAACCAGTTGCCAAGTGTGTCAGGTGTAGAAATCACCAAGCAAATACGTCAGGAGTTCAATAAGACGTTACCGATATATGCATGTACCGCTGATAATCAAAGTTCGACACGCCAAGCGTTTTTCGCAGCGGGGGCTGACTTTGTTATCGTCAAGCCAATCAAAGAAAAATCGCTCAATGATGCGCTGCGGCACTTTAAGCAGTTTCATTATCTAGCCGTTTAGAGTCTCTAGCCAAACAGAATTTTAAGAAAAAAAGAATGCCTTCGCATCCTTTTTACCGTTTGTACTATCTTGCTAACTTGTGATGCGCTTTGGAGAAATGGCCGGCGCAAAAGGCACCAACGATGGAAAGCTCTCCGGCTAAACAGAGTGTAGCCGCTACTTCGGCCAGTGCTTGGGATTGGCCTGAACCGTGTAATCCAAGTAGATCCAGACAAGCTTTTTGACTTGGTAATCCTGTACCCCCGCCAACGGTTCCCACCATCAAGTTAGGCAGGGTAACACTAGCGTAAAGGTCGCCGTTATTGGTGACCTCCATGCGCGTCATGCCGATCGCGGATTCCGCCACGCACGCGGCATCTTGGCCACAAGCAATATAGAGTGCTGCCAACGCATTCGCGTAATGTGCATTGATGCCAATGGTTCCACTAAGTGCACCGCCGACTGTGGTCATTTGTCCAAACTGTGCCATCTTCTTGGGCGTTGTGTGCAGGTACTTCTCAATGAGATCTGCTGGTATGGTCACCTCTGCGGTGACTTTTTTACCGCGTACGCTACGTAATGTTTGCGAGTTTGCTTTTTTATCACCCGATAAGTTGCCATCTAAGAATGCATAGTCTGGCTCGATAGGGGTGTTCGATAGGATATAGTCGAACACCACGTTGGTGGCGATGGTCACCATGTTTTGGCCAGAGGCGTCACCAGTCAAGTACTCAAATACTAAGTAAACATGGTTACCTTCGATATTGACGCTGACATCGCTAAGCTTACCGTGAGAAGTCGTCGATTCCGCAAGCGATTTAAAATGATCAAATTGCGTCACCAACCAAGCCACGAACTGTCCTGCCTCGATCAGCGATTTAAACGCGAAACCCGGTGTGCGCGTCACACCTTCATTTAAGAGCATCGCACTTGCGCCGCCACAAGCAGTAATAAGATTTGCGCCGCGATTGTACGATGCGACAAGCGCGGCTTCAGTTGTCGCGAGAGGCACTTGGTAGTCGCCTTGTGCAAATAGGCCGTTAACTCGCAATGGGCCAGCCGTACCGATCGGCATCTTTAGCGTGCCGACAAAAAACTCGATGTTTTTTTCGTAGGCGTGCATTTGCGACTCTGTGTGAGCATCAAGAAGTTCAGCTTTCGCACTTGGGTTGTTGAGGGTTTTCCAACGATAGTCGACGTTGCGTTGAGTTAGGTAGGGACTGCGATTCACCTTTTTTGCAGGTGGCTCAAACTTGGGCGTGAGTTTTTGTTCGAACTCAGACATTGCGAGTTCGTCACCGAGTTTGTTCAGGTAGTCACGCTTGTGAAGATTTACTTTTGGCATGTCGATGTTTGTCAGTCAATTTGAACGGGGATTCTACCCACATAGACCAGAGATACAAGGCATGGTGGAAAAGTTCTGTGACATCATATTACAGACGTACGCATTTTGAAGCGACAACTGTTAGCGTAGGCCATAGTTGCGAGGCAATGAGTTTAGTCGCTCTAAATTTTGTGAAAGAGCTATGACAGGGTTTAACGAAACAGTTGTGACAAAGCGGTTAACTCTTCGTCGCTTAGTAAGTTGTCAGAGTTTGGCTGTAGCTGTGAGCTAATTTCACCTTGCAGTGCTTTGAGTTGCTGTGGTGACAACTGTTTTAGTTGTTCTTTGAGTTTTTCAAATTGCTGTGTTGGCATGGAATCACCCGTAATGACGCAGTTTAGTTGATCATGGCTATCTCTTATACATAAGCGGCTTGAGTTCCGTTCGATCATCAATGACGAGTCGCTATACTGAGTATTCTATAAATTCATTTGGTGAATTTTGTCCGAGAAATGTAAGAGGGCGTCAATAGCTCGGTTAACAACGTCATGTCAATGCAAAGACTGCATTAACATGAGGTTTACTGGCAAGTTAACCTTGTTGTTTTGTCGGGGCTAGCTGTTCGGGTTTGAGGTGTGTCGATAACGTTTGTAGCTCTGGTAGCATTCGATAGATCAAATGCAATTGTTGCAATACCATTCGTGCAGAGCGGTCGTCTTCGTCTCGCCATTCTGATAGTCGTCTATGGATATCAAACTGATCGACAGTCGTGTGGGTTGCATCACTTGCTGTACCCGACAGGTTGGCTTCAATGAGTTCAATATGTTGATTAATGCTGCGATGCGCCTCGAGTACTAACAAGTGAATTGATTCATCACTTAGTCGTTGACGATGCGCTCCCAATGCTGAGATGTAACTCAACAGGGCATGGTTGAGCGTCAAAAAGCGAAAACACTCATCGGTATCCAGTTGATAACGATCCGGTTCAGCCAGCATATTCGAGATGGCCTTGGATAGGTTCGCGTCCGCATTATGGGCGTCCCGTCGCGCGATTCTGTAGCTAAGGTCATCTTTCTTACCAACGCGATATTGGCCAATAATTTGCAGCAAATACAGGCGATTGGTTTTGAGTGCCGACACCATGATTTTCGATAAACGTTTGGATTCCCAATCCGGAAGTATGAAGTACACAGCACAAACGGCCAAAGCACAGCCAATGAGCGTATCCATTAAACGCGGTAGCACTACCGCGTAGCCTTCACCAAGTTGATGGAAACAAAGCAGAACCAAGACGGTAATAAAACCAGTTGCATAGCCGTAATTGTTGAGTCGAAACGCAAAGAACATGACGCCAGAAATGACCAGAAGTACCAGTTGACTCTCTGTGGATGGAAACAGGGTAAGCAAAGGTACACCAATCAGAAGGCCAACGACCGTACCAGCAATTCGAGCCGTGAGCTTTTGGCGTGTAGCGCTGTAGTTTGGCTGACAGACAAACAATGTGGTTAGCAGGATCCAGTAACCTCGTTCGAGTTCGAAAAATTGAATGATCCCGTAACCCAAAGTCAATGCACAAGACAGGCGGATCGCATGGCGAAGCAATAAAGAGTCTAACGTTAAGCTGGACTTCACTCTGCGCCACATTGCGAGTGGTGTGTGAGCGTTAGTATCGTCAAGCACATTGTCATCTTGGCTCACGGTATCAGGGTTGCTGACATTGCTGAGCAGCTTCTCAACAGTTGCTAGATTATTAAATAGGTAGTGGATCTGTACCAACAGTGGTTTCCACTCTGGACGATTTTGTGTCTCTAAGTATTCGATAGAGTCTTGAAGCTCAACCAGTGCGTTAAGTGAATCATTACTGTGAGAATACTTGTTCCCAAGTTTCAGAGCGTGTGCGATGTTTTTACAAGCGATGGATTGCATTTCGAGCAAATGCTTAAAGCGAAACAGCACATCTGAGTGTGAAAAGGAGCTGGCTAGTTCTTGATAACGGTAGTGACTGGAGCTCACTCGCTCATGGATATCTTGAGCGATAAAGTAAACTTGTAAAAAACGATCGCTTGGCCCATCGACGTGTCCGCGTTTCGAACGATTAAGCAGCGTCGTTTTACACTCATTAAGCGCATATACGGTACAAGCATTCAGGCTAGCTTCTTTAAGACGGTGCGGTTGAGGGATGAGGTTTCGTGTCGGGTGAAACAGATTTCGTTTCGCGTCTAGATACAAGCTTAGTTCATTAAACACATTCGAGAGGCTCTGCTGTACCGGTTGCAAAGGCCATAGACTGTTCCAAACCAACGAAACGAGGTAATACCAAGAGGCGCCGGCTAACAGCAGGGTAGGTTGTGTCCATAAATCACTACTTTCGCTTGCCCCTAACATGGTGTAGATAGCTACTAACAAAGAGCCAAAAGCAATACTGGTATATCTCGGACCGATTGCACCCAAAAGTACAAAACCTAAGGTCGAAACAAACAGACCCACAGCAAAAAGCCAGGGTGTATTAAATAATAGTTCGATTGAAAATGAGGCAATGGCAAAACAGATCATCGTGATGATGAGCGCTTTCAGTCTGCCAGTAAAACTATCATCACTTTCTGCGAGTGCAGCCGCGATGACACCAAGAATTAACGGAGTAACCCAAGTTTGCTGCTCTAAATACCAGGCGGGAATGACCGCGCCGAGCAATGCAAACAGCATTAGAACGCTGTAATTAAATGTTTTGTTGGCCCATAGAAGGCGAAGTTGACCAAGAATGCTCACAATTGACACAGTGTAAGTAAGTGAAAAGAAGCGTTATCTTAACAGAAACTTAGTGATAATGGTGAGGCTGGCTGAGGTGATTTATGTGAATTAGTTTGGCTGCCATCTCTCGGGTTTGCTGACTAAGGCTAATCAACAACCAACAATGAGTTGGTCAAAGGGAATCATTCATTACAGATAATAAATGAAGCGTTTTTATATCTAAATAAACCTAGTTAGCTTTTAAGGCCCTGTCTATGAGCTACAATGAATGAAATCTCCTCGTTTTGCAACGGGAGGGACAGAATAACTTTCACTCGATACAATATACGGATTCAGGTTGATTTAAGGCATGGAAAACTACAAACAGTTTTTGAGATTAATTCTAGATTCCCTGTCAGAGCAGATAGTAGTTATTGAGTCCAACGGTAATATTATTTACGTAAACCATAGCTGGAATGCATTTGGCGATGAAAATGAATGTAATATGCTCGACGGTTGGCAAGACGTAAACTACCTCGATGAGTGCGAGAAAGCTGCCTTATTAGGCGAAGAGCTTGGATTGAAAGCGGCCAAGGGTATAAGAAAAGTTATCGCCAAAGAGCAGGAGTCGTTTTATTTAGAGTACCCGTGTCATAGCCCTACAGAAAAACGCTGGTTTATGATGCGTGTGACCACTTTTCTTTTGGATAATACCGATTACTTTGTCGTTTCTCATCAAAATATTACTGAAAGGAAGCTCGCTGAAGAGCGAGTTGCAGAACTTGCTTTAGCTGATGGCCTTACCGCTATTCCTAATCGACATCACTTTGATGAATTTATTAAGAACGAGCTGATGAGAAGTGCGCGTACGCGCACCCCTGTCTGCCTTGCCATTGTCGATATCGATAACTTCAAGCTGATTAATGATACTTATGGTCATTTATGCGGGGATGAGTGTTTAATTAAGGTAGGTGAGCTACTTAAAAAGTATGCTAGAAGACCAAGTGATCTATGTGCGCGATATGGTGGCGATGAATTTGTCATAGCATGGGGTAACTTACCCTTGGCAAGTGGAGTTAAGCTAATCAATAAATTTTTGAGTGATATCGCTGCACTCAACATAGAGCACATACTGTCACCTGCTGCAATGAGTTTTACGGTTAGTATTGGCATTGCTGAGTTAATTCCACATCAAAAGAGCAAAGCGTGCGACTTAATTGCTAATGCGGATGAAATGCTGCTTCGAGCCAAGCGGAGGGGTAGAAATCGGCTTGAATACTAATCGGTTAAAATACTAGCAAAAATCTAAGACCAACTTTAGCTAGACTGAAATCATGGGCTAATCTTAAGCCCTGCCAAAGCTTCTTGGCCTGAAAGCTTTGGCACTAGATTTTCGGAGTTGTGTTGTTGCTAAGCCTTTAGCGCTTGTTTTTCAAATAACGCTTGCGGCGTTCTTCTTTTTTCTTCGCTTTCTCTTCGGCTTTACGTGTCGCTTCAAGTTCCACTTCCACCAACTCTTTAGTGATCATTTCGGGTAATTCAAGCGTCAATTGACCCAAGGTGCCGCTACGGAGTTCATGAAGCAGGATCTCAGAAGCTTTGTGTAGGTTCACTCGGCCACCAGATTGCAATGCGCCACGTTTGCGGCCAATAAGCTCCATGATTTCTAGATCAGAATCTGGAAGCTCTTCGTCGATTTGGTAGCGCTCTTTCAGACGCTCTGGATAAACCTCTGCGAGGTATTCAACGGTGTAAAACGCCACTTCGTCATATTCAATTGCTGTGTCTTTTACTGCGCCTGTTGCTGCCAAACGAAAACCGCTGTGGGGGTTTTCTACTTTTGGCCATAAGATCCCAGGAGTGTCAGACAAAACAATGCCGTTTTGTAGGTTAATTCTCTGTTGGCGACGAGTGACGGCTGGTTGGTTACCTGTAACTGCAATGGTACGACCAGCTAATGTGTTGATAATGGTCGATTTTCCAACATTCGGGATCCCCATGATCATGGTGCGAATGTTTTTGCCAATTTCTTCGCGATGAGGGGCGAGTTTACGACATAACTCAAGGATTTTATTGACCTCTTGCGGATTGGCTGTAGTGATAGCCATAGCTTTAACACCTTGCTCTTTTTCGAGATGAGCAATCCACAATTCTGTTTTTTCTGGGTCAGCAAGATCGCGTTTATTGAGGACTTTCACTACCGGTTTATCACCGCGTAGCTCAGAGATCATTGGGTTTTCGCTACTAAATGGGATACGAGCATCAAGAACTTCGATGATGACATCTACTTGTGGGATGACTTCTTCGATCTCTTTGCGAGCCTTGTGCATGTGGCCTGGAAACCATTGGATAGACATGTATGAAAACCTTTAACTTTGAAATTTGTGCACATTGTAGGAGCTTGGGGCAGATAGTAAAGCCTATCAAGCATTTAATCGTCTCGCCATACGGAAATTATCGCTATTTTTCGAGTTACATTTACCCTTTAAATAAACGCAATTTGTCGTGACGACAAAATTAATTACCTAAAAACCAATGGCTTAGCGTCGATATAATGGCTGAAATCCATATCACTATAGGCAACTTTTCTTCCCTTTAGTGACTAGTGTTGTCGTGAGTAGAGTTGGTAAATGCGTTCGTCTTTCCATAACCATTTGTTTTTATGTAGTTTGATTGCTTCTTCAGCCTTGGCAGAGGAAGATCTTATGTCACTATTGGATATGCCATTGGCATCTCTTGCAGAAACCAAAGTGATGTCTAGTACGCGAAGCGCTCAAAGTCTGGCTGATACGCCTGCGGCTGTTTATGTCATTACAGCTAAAGAGATGAATCGCTCGGGCGCCCGCTCAGTTGCCGATGCGCTGGCCTTAGCTCCAGGTTTGCATGTCGCAAAATTCTCCAATTATGACTGGGGCATTTCTGCTCGTAGCTCGAATCAAGCGCTAAGCAATAGTTTGCTCGTCATGGTAGACGGAAGAAGTGTACTCAATGCGATGTTCTCTGGTGTCGACTGGGATCTTATTCCAGTGAGTATGGACAATATTGCTCAAATCGAAGTGGTTCTTGGTCCCGTAGGTACGATCTGGGGCGGTAATGCGGTGAATGGTGTTATCAATATTATTACTCTGGATGCTGAAAACGCACCTAAAGGAAAAGTTTCTGCCAGTCTCGGTAATTTTGGTTACAAAGAGGTAAAACTGCACCACGGTGGTCAAGTTGGTGATTCATCGCATATTAGTGGCTATGCTGAATATTTGGAGCATAAACCATGGGCTAGCACCGAAGATAAGGTGAAACCGCAGCAGCATTATAATGTCGTGACCGGTCGATTTGGTGCTCGTCTTGATTATCAGTTCTTAAATCACACGCTCAATCTCCAAGCTGGAGGGATTCGCTCAGAAGAAGACTATTTATGGGCGAACTACCATCCTCATTTGTTTTTCCCTCAGAGTGCAGCACATGAGTACTACCAACAAAAAATGGTCGCACAAGAGTGGTTTGCTGGTGGCTCGCATATATATGAGAGAGCCAACAATGACCGTTTAGAAAGCGACGTTTGGCTAACATACAGCGACAACGATGGCCCTGATAGAAATGCCCATTTTGTACGCTTCGATTTGGATAGTCGTTATTTGTTTGATGATCTGTGGGGCACGCAGCTCATGGTAGGTGGCAATGTTCGTTTGATTCAAGAACGTTTCCATCAATACTCTCGCTATGATGAAGTTACCGCGCCTTACCTGCGCTCTGCTAACCAAGCCAGTTATCTAAATCAGAGTTATGGCGTTTATGCCAACTGGACCATTCCAATGACGGAATCTGCCTCGTTAATGTTGGGTAATCGTTGGCAATATCACAACATAACGGATGATACCTATGCCCAGCCTCAAATTCGCTTGAACTATAAACTAGCAGATAATCAAACACTTTGGGCAGGTTGGGGTTCTGCTGTGGTGACGCCGTCACGTTTGGAGCGCTCAACTGAATTCCGTCAAAACGGTTATGTTGAAAACGCACTGTTCAGTGACGGTAATCGTTACGATTATCACTATAGTTACCTCTATAAAGGCAACAACCAGCTTAAGGTGGAGACAGTCGACACCGTTGAGGCTGGTTATCGCTTTTGGCACGGTGAGAAGCTTCAGTTGAACCTTAATGGTTTCTATAGCATTCACGAAAATATTCGCGCCTACGCAAGTACTGGCGCACAACAATGGGTGATACCAGGTGGCGCATCTGAAGGTAGTGTGGGAACTGTCTTTGAACAGTACACCTCGGAATACGTCGATCCACTTTGGACTCGAACTTATGGGGGCGAGGTGTCTGCAAAATGGCAACCTATTGCAAACCTCCAGCTTAATGCAAACTATAGCTACAAAAAGATCCTCGGTTACTGTAGCGGAAACATCTGTCAGTCCAACTCTGCGGTAGCAAAGGCATTAGAAAATCAGCCTAATCATTTTGTCAACGCTCAGGCTATTTGGGATATCTCACCTCAGTGGTGGTTGAGCAGTACTGTGCAATACGTGTCGGCCACTGACGTGCCGAGTAATGTGGGGACGGTTGAGCAAGATGGTTGGCCGCGTGTAGTGAATCTTGACCTAGCGCTTAGCTGGCAACATTCTCGTCAATGGCCTCGTATCACCGCCACGGTTGAAAATTTGGGCGCCTATGAAAGCTATGAATACCCTCAAGCCTATGGTCCTTTCCAAAACGATACCCAATACTGGTTGCAGCTTGAATGGCGCTATTGGGATCCTCAAAGCGGGCATCGATAATGAGGTTCGGGTTTTATTGGCGTCTATTTTTGATCGTCGTTGTATGGCTTGCTTGGGAGCCAAGCCGTGCATCGGCGACGGTGAGCGATGATCAGCTTAAAGCGGTGTATCTATACCGCTTTCCTATGCTGGCAGTTTGGCCAAGCGGGGTGACAAACAAAATCACGCATTACTGCATTACTCGAGAATCTTCAATTGGAGATTACTTGTCAGAAATTATCGCAAGTAAAACATCATCTGCTCGTTTTATCGACCTGTCGCAAAGTGATAAGTCACAGAATGCAATTTGCCATATTTTGTATGTAGATGGACAAGACCGCGAACACGTTGTTGAGTTAACAAAGCGCTACCCGTACGCCTTGACGATAGGTACGGGAGTTCAGTTTGTGTCACTAGGAGGCATGTTGGCATTTATTAAAGTAAATAACCGAATCAAACCATTGATATCGCAGCACAACGTAGAAAAATCGGGTGTTCGTCTTCGCGCACAACTATTAGCTATTTCGGTACTGGCAGAGGAAAAATAATAATGTTAACTCGGATAGCTTCACTGCCTTTGCGATATAAAATGATATTGCCCACATGGCTTATTTCGACCATTTTAGTGTTTATAGTCGGTGTCGGTACGATCTTGATTTTGACCCATTACCAACAGAAAGCACTAGATACCCGTGTGACCATACTGACTCAGGGCGTTGCAAGCACCTTGCAGGCGGCAATGATGTTTGATGACAGCCTAACCGCTGAACAGCAATTGTCGAACCTTTCGTTTGACCCAGACATTTTAGCTGCGGTCGTTGATGATGCAGAAGTGTCAGAACTCGCAAAGATTTTGCGTTTACCAGCGAGTTGTCGTTGGCAGTTTGAGACTGTACTTTGTGACGATATCGTTATTGAAAAATACACTCAGGCGATACATCTTGGAGAGGAAAAACTAGGGGAGCTGCGTGTTTGGGTTTCTCATGAAAGGTTGATACTAGAGCAACGCCAAATGTGGATGGTGCTGCTCTCAACCTCTTTGCTTCTTTCACTATTCGCGTGGCGTTTCGCAAAAGTGATGCACTCTTTGATTGTTATGCCTCTGAACTCATTGCACCAGTCCATGCAGCAAGTGATTGAGGATGGGATACGTCAACGTGAGTTACCAGTAAGTCAAAATGATGAACTTGGAAAACTGACCAGTTGTTTTAATGTGATGGTGGCAAGCCTTGTTGAGCGAGAGCGAGAATTAAGCAAAGCCTTGCAGCAACTCGAAGGTAAAAACCGATACATTATTCGTGCATTGGACGTGATGGAAAAGGGTATCTTGGTGGTTTCGCCAAGCCTTGATGTTATTTATAGCAATCCATTCGCTGACAATCAGATTCAAGATCTGAAAATGAGCAGAGATGCGAGAACACTATTAGAAAGTCGATTTAACCCAAGAGCTGGTATCGACAACATCGTGAGTGCGATTACTAATCAGAATGTCGTTGAATCGGTAGAACTTCACCAACATCATTCTGATCGTCGTTACATGGTAAGTTGCCATCCATTAGAGTCTGAAGCCCATGCACTTGTGCAGTTTGAAGACTTTACTGATCGCTATGTTAGTGAGCAGCGCAGATCGCTGATTGAATTGGTGTTTGAACAAAACATGGATGCGATGCTGGTGTTGGATCGTCATGGAATGGTGTCAATGATGAACTCTGCCGCTGGAAATTGGTTTGGCTCGATCCAATCTTTTACAGAGATTAAACTACAGAGCAAAGATCGTTTTTCCCGTAAAGATATGAAACGGTTGTTAATCAAAGAACGAGTTGAAAACCATATCGATATTGATCTACTTACTGGAAGACGAATACCTTGTCATGTACAAGTGCGGACACTCAAATCCCAAAAAGGTAGGGTTGAAGCAATATTAGTGACACTGCGAGACCTAACGCATGAACGGGAGCTTCAGCGATTAAACTACCAAGTGAGTCATGATGTGTTAACGGGATTGAGCAACCGCATAGCCGCTATCAAAATACTAAAAGATAAGCATATGGCTCGCTGTGATCAATGGGTACTGTTTATCGACCTAGATGGATTTAAAGCAATCAACGACAAATATGGACATGCGACAGGTGATGAATTGTTGCGTGTTGTCGCCAACAGACTCAAAGAAGGCGTGCCTGCGTGCTCCTTAGTGTCTCGCTTATCTGGTGACGAGTTTTTAATTGGCCTTGAAGAAGACGGAAAACTGGATGTGCACCTTGATCGACTGCTCTATCTGTTGAAAACTCCGATTGTTATTGATGGCCATCATTGCCATGTATCGGCAAGCATTGGTGTAGTGGCATGGAAGAAAGAGTCTAAGACACCACTGACGCTCGTCGTTACGACAGCAGATCAAGCCATGTATCAGGCCAAAAGAGCAGGGAAAAATCAATACTACCTAGCTCAAGAAGAATAAAGATAGCGTAGTGCGGCAATAAGGCGTCTAAACGCTACGCCTTATAGCTTGCTGTTGGCGAACTCTGTTTTAAGCCAACCTCTCAGTGCCAATGTACTCACTAGCTTAAGTTTCTCGGTTCGGGTTTAACTCTGCTTTACCCACTTCGACTAATAATTGGTTCTCCACTTCATCTTTGATAAACAGTCGATGCGTCACCAATAGACCTAAGCTGAGAATGGCGGCGTGGATCGCTTGAACCGACATCTTCATCAAGCAGTTCAAATTGATTCTCATATTAGAAATTTGCATCTACGCTAATTTAAGTTACTGATAATTATCAATTATTATTTTGGCATGTGTTTTGTATCCATAGAGTTAAGCCATCAGCAAAGGGACAATCTCATGGTACTCACAAACAACGCAAAAAAACTAACAGGGATCGGAGGCAGCTTAGTTGTATCTCTGCTCGCAGCGAGCGTCCAAGCCGCGCCGTTCGACACCTGTCCGAGCAAAGCTTACTTATTTCAATCTACTCCGGTGCAGGTTTACGGCGTTAACCTACTTACCGGACAAACAAGTTTGTTGCAAAGCGATACGGGTTTAAACGCAAATATTAATGGTGTCGGTTTTGATTTCGATGGGCGCTACATTTATGGCTATGACACTACTAACAAACAATTGGTGCGACTTGGCGGCGATTTTCAGGCTGAAATACTGAACACCTCTGGTCTACCTACGGATCATACCTTTTTTGTCGGCGATGTTTATGAAAGTGTTTACTACCTATATCGTAAGAACAAAGGATTGTTTAAGGTGGATCTTACACCGTTAAACAGTGATCCGAGCGCAGTACTGAACGTCGAGCGAGTCACAACACGAGCCGTTGTCAATCTAACGGATTTCGCTTTTCATCCAAGTGATGGCAAGCTTTATGGTATCGATAACGGTTCAGGCGGGCTTTACTCTTTTAACGTTGAAACCGGACAGGAGACGTACATTGGTGATACTGGAGTGACTGGGACTTTTGGCGCTGGCTATTTTGACGTCAATGGCTACTACTATGTATCACGTAATTCCGATGGCCACATTTTTCGAATCGACTTGTCGCCAGATAACGCGTCTGGCATTGGAAACGGCAACGTGACGGCACAATTGTTTGCTTTTGGACCGAATTCAAACCAAAACGATGGTGCTCGCTGTGCCAACGCACCAATCATTGATGAAGACTCACAGGTTGATTTTGGTGATGCGCCAACGACCTACCAAACCAAATTGGCAGACAATGGACCAAGGCACGGACGTGATGGGGTAACTTGGCTTGGTGATTCAGAGCCGGATGGAGAGCAAGATGGTCGCGTAAATAATTTAGCGGATGATGATACGGGTTTGGATGATGAAGATGGTGTGGGTTTTGTCACCGCTATTGAACCCGGTCTCGACAGCATTATCGCGGTCAATGCCTCCACTACAGGCTACCTATCAGCATGGTTTGATTGGAACCAAGATGGTGACTTTGCGGATGAGGGAGAGCAGGTATTTGCAGATAGGCAGCTACAAGCGGGAAACAACAACTTAGTGTTTACCGTCGATGCAGCGGCTTATATTGGTACAACGTGGAGTCGCTTTCGTTTTAGTCAACAGGAAGGATTGGGCTACGCTGGAGGCGCGCTATCGGGCGAGGTGGAAGACCATCCATTAACCGTAACAGGTGAAGGCTTGTCAGTACGCTACTATCCAAACGCAACAGATTATACGACCGTTGCTTTTGAGGATAACTGGCCTTATACCGCGGACTACGACATGAATGATGTGGTTGTCAGTTACCGAATCACAGAAATCCTTCGTGATGGCAATGTCGTTAAATCCAAAATTGATGGCTATTTGGGAGCGGTGGGTGCTTCTTACCACAATGGGTTTGCAATTCGCCTCAAAGGGCTTAACCGTAGCGACATTGATACTGATATAACTCGCTTGATAAAAAATGATGTCCAGTCTGACACCAGCGGTCTAGAACAGATATCTAACGAAGCGATTTTTGTGATTAGTGAGGATACGTCAGTCTATAAACTTGATGGCTGTGACTTCCACCGTACGTTGATGTCATGTGGCGCACAAGATGTGCAGCTTAACTTCACGCTTCACGTCAACATTAAAGATGGTACAAATACCTCATCATTGATGTCTATGCCGTATGACCCATTTATCTTTGCGACACCTGATTATTACCACGGTGCAGGGTACTTCCAGCCAGGAAGAAAATGGGAAGTCCACTTGCCAAACTACGAACCAACGGAGCAATTCGACGCTGATTTATTCGCAGGTCTTGGACGAGATGTCAGTAATGCTTCTACCAACACCTATTTCAAAACAGCCGAAAACCTCCCTTGGGCAATTATGGTTAACGATGAGTGGCTATGGCCAACGGAAACCACGGATCTATTAGCGGCGTATCCACAGTATGCAACGTACGCGGAATCGAGCGGTGAGCAAGCGCAAAACTGGTTTGAATCGCAATTCGCAACCCCTGACAAATGCTATATTCCATAGGAGAAATATCATGAAAGCACTTACTGTAACCTCAATAATTTCTCTTGGACTGTTAGTAGGCTGTGGAGGCGGCGGTGGCGGTAGCGACTCAGGCGGCAGTGTTTCAGCTCCACCACCGGCAGCGACACCAGACCCAGCTCCTGCACCAGCGCCAGCACCGACACCGGTTACGGTCACAGAAAGAACGATGGAAGATTTGTCGATCCCTGATGATTTTGACTACCAACCCATAGAAGCGTATTCATTGATAGTCGACGCCACCAACGATGTAAATGGCAGAGCGTTTGTTTCGATCTATACAGAGTTTGTTGAAAAGTCATCGGGCGAGTTAGAACCTAACTACGAGAGTAAAGTAGCGTCGCAAGCACTACGAAACGGTAAAGCGGAGCTTAACTTTAATGCGGCAGAACACGTAGGGGCATTTTTAGTCGAGATATGGACCTATGATGGCAATGATCCAGTGAAAAAGCTGGTGAACGCCTCAAGTGAGAACTTAACTTGGTAAAAAGCGCACTAGATACGTAACGTATCAGTAAAAGACAAAAAGCCTCGCTATTGCGAGGCTTTTTAATAGCTTGTCGATAGCCAAGGCAGTACAATGCAAAAAAAGCCACAAGCGATAAAGACAATGAATCAAGAATACCTAAACGAGCCCGAAGAATTTGACGATCAAGAAGGCGAAGAAATCGAAATTGAAGCCATCGGAATCGAAGTCTCAAGTCATCCTATTGAGTTATATAAACTGTTTAAAGTTGCTAACTTAGTCGGCGGTGGCGGTGAAGCGAAACACTTTATTGCTGAGGGTTATGTTGCGGTAAATGGTGAGCTGGAAACACGCAAGCGCCGCAAAATGTACGATGGTGACTTTTTTGAGTTTAACCAAGAATACTACGTTGTAGTTTGCGACCAGCCACCTACTGAGCCAGAAGAGGCAAAGGTATCCGACAAGCCTGAGCCAAAAGCTGCGCAATCGAAAAATAGTAAGCTGCAAAAAGACAAACAAAAGAACAAAAAGACGAAGACCAACAAGCCTGGTCAATCGTCTGAAAAAACCAATAAGTCAAACAAAACAAACTCAAGCAAATCGAAGCAAAAGGGCAGCAAAGACCCGAATAGCGGACGCGGTTCCATCGATTTCTTCTAGTTACGCATTGTCATTACTCGTAGCGCTGAGTTTAAAAAGGATCTAGAACAAAACTGCAATATCAATGACCGATACTCAATGAGAGTATCGGTTTATCGAGGAGAGAAGAATGAAGTTTGTGGTTGATACACACACGCATACCTACGCCAGCGGTCATGCTTACAGCACCATTACCGAGAATGCTCAGGCAGCAAAGGCCAATGGGTTGGAAATTCTATGTACCACGGATCACGCAGAGACCATGCCAGGTGCTCCCCACTTTTGGTTTTTCTCAAACCAACGAGTGATTCCTAGGTTTCTTTCTGGCGTGGCTATCATTCGTGGGATTGAAGCCAACATTTTGAATACTCGCGGCGAGATTGACGTCAATCCTACGTCATACAAAGCGCTCGACTGGATCATTGGCAGTTTTCATGAACCCGTGTTTAAACCAGCTAATAAAGAAGAACATACCGAAGCACTTATCAATGTGATTCAAAGCGGCAATATCGATGCGTTAGGTCACTTAGGTAACCCAAACTTTGACTTTGATTTTGAGGCAGTAGCAAAGTGCGCTGCGGAGCATCATGTTGCCATTGAAATTAATAATTCAACACTTAAGGGACATAGTCGAGTCGGGAGTGTTGACCGTTGTTATGGGATTGCCAGAGCAGTAAAAGCAGCAGGCGGTTATATTACGACCGGGAGTGACTCTCACTTCTATGACACAATCGGTGAGTTCGAACTGACGCACAAACTCCTCGCTGAAGTAGAAATGCCAGTTGAGAAAATCATTACCGCGTCTGCATGCCAATTTCTCGATTTCTTAGCTCTTAGAGGTCGTGAGCCTATCGCTGAGTTCAGCGATTTATAATTAAAGCGGTGTAGCGTAAACGTTACATGTTTTGATGCAATTTTTTGTCCCGTTGTTGCAGGAACTTCGAGTACAATAGCCAAGACCTCAGGAAGCTGGGGTCTTTTGCTCTCAAAAGGATATAGAATGACAACGACAGCGCTTATAAAAACCAAAACGCTCGCCAAACCAGTTCAACTTCTTAGTCTAATGACTCTTTGCTTTGCTATCTCTACATCAGTAATGGCGTCAGGTGGTGTTGATCTTAAGAAGAACATGCAAGCGATGAAGCTCGCCTTCAAGCAGGCAGCAGAAGCACAAACTGTAGAAGCGATGCAAACACCGATTGCCGAGCTTGATCAATTGATTGCCGATTCAAAACAAGGCGACTACCCACCCGAAAAAGCGGATCTTTACTTAGAAGGCTTCAAAAAGCTTTCGTTAGCAATTGACAATGTCGATGCGGATCTTAAAAAGGGCGATCTAGAAGCGGCGAAGGAGTCTTTGCGTGAAGTCGATAGCCTTCGTCTTGAATATCATGACAAGCGCAATCCGAGTATTTGGAAGAAGCTGTTTGGTTAATTGAGTCGGACTTACACAAATTAAAAAGGAGCACCCAGGTGCTCCTTTTTTACATCTAGTTAAATAATGTTCGATTGACGATTAAGCTTGTGCAAACTTGTAGGTGCGGTAGCCACCAATCAAGTTACGAGCCTTGAAACCATTATTGACAAGTTGGCGATACGCTACGTTACCGCGTAAGCCTACTTGACAGTAGATCACAATCTCTTTGTCTTTCGGTAGTTCATTCATGCGACCACGTAGTTGGTCAACAGGGATGTTAATAGCGCCTTCAATAAAGCCCACGTTTTCAAGTTCGCCTGGGTTACGAACGTCTAGGAGGAGCTGATCTTCCGTTAGGTTATCAATCTCGTCGAAGTGGATTGGCGTTGCATCACTCTTAAGAATGTTATTAGCTACAAATGCCGCCTGGTTAATCACATCTTTCGCACTTCCGTAAGGTGGCGCATAAGTAAGTTCTAGGTGTTGAAGCTGTTCAACCGTCATGCCAGCACGCTGCGCGACTGCCAGAACGTCAATGCGCTTATCGACACCATCTTTACCCGCTGCTTGCGCCCCTAGGATTTTACCTGTTTCAGGGCTAAACAACATTTTTAAAGACACAATCTCCGCGCCTGGATAGTAACCGGCGTGACTGGCTGTGTGCACGTAGACTTTTTCGTAGGCAATCCCTTCACGTTTCAGAACTTTCTCATTTTTACCTACAGAAGCCACTGCAAGATCGAAGATCTTAACGATCGACGTACCTTGAGTACCTTGATAAGTTTCAGAGCGTCCAAGCATGTTATCCGCAGCCATGCGGCCTTGGCGGTTGGCAGGCCCTGCTAGTGGAACAAAGCCAGATTTACCTGTGACAAAGTCGGTATCTTCGATAGCATCACCAACGGCAAAGATAGAAGGGTCGCTGGTTTGCATGCTGCTGTTAGTGTAGATACCGCCAAGTTCGCCTAATTGTAGGCCAGCTTCTTGTGCTAGCGTCGTTTCTGGACGAACACCGATTGACATGATGAGTAGTTCAGTATTCAGCATATCGCCATTATTGAGGGCAAGCGAAAGCTTGCCTGTATTATCGCCATCCTGAGTAAACTCGACAGATTCCAAAGCAACACCCAAACGGAGGTCGATACCGCGCTGTTTGATCTCTGCGTGTGCAAATCCCGCCATTTCTTTGTCTACAGGCGTCATCACTTGATCGGCCATTTCAATAAGCGTGGTTTCTATACCAAGCTGGTGGAACGCCTCCATCATTTCTAAACCGATAAATCCACCGCCCACAACCGTTGCGTGCTTTGGTTTGTTGGTTTGAATGGTTTGAATGATGCGATCCATATCTGGGATATTACGCAGCGAATGGGTGAGAGGGTTATTAATACCGGCAATAGCTGGAATGAACGGCGCTGCGCCTGGGCTTAACAGCAAAAAGTCATAAGATTCCGTGTATTCACTACCATCAATTAGGTTTTTAATGGTGACTGTCTTGTCGGCACGGTTGATTGATACGACTTCATTCATCACGCGCACATCAACATTAAAACGCGCTAAAAAGCTTTCAGGAGTTTGCAAAAGTAGCTTAGAGCGGTCTTTAATATCACCGCCAATGTGGTAAGGAAGACCACAGTTCGCGAACGACACAAAAGGTCCGCGTTCTAACATGATAATTTCAGCGTCTTCACTCAAACGTCGAGCTCGAGCAGCGGCAGAAGCACCACCCGCAACACCACCTACAATTACGATCTTAGTCATACCTTACCTCATTACTTGTCTTGGATGCTCATCCAAAATGCATGTTAATCATGAATGACAGCCACTATAACCACTTTAATTAGTCATGTCTAATGTATTTTAATCTAAATATAGAATTACTAATTAAGCATTGACTAAATCAATGGGTGTGTGGATAATGGCGGTATCAAATCAACACACAGAGGTAACAAAGTGGACTTACTGCAAATGAAAGAACGCGCAGTGGACGTAGCGGAAGTGCTGAAGACGCTCGCTCATCCAGATCGCTTGTTTGTGTTGTGCCAACTAGTTGAAGGTGAACAGGGAGCTGGGCAACTACAAGCTAATTCCAATTTAAGCCAATCTGCATTCTCGCAGCATTTATCGGTGTTAAAGAAGGCCGATTTGGTGTCATCTCGCAAAGAATCGCAACACGTCTATTATGCGCTAAAAGATGAGCGCGTGGTGGGACTGATTCAGCAGCTTCACAACCTGTACTGTCATTAAGCCTCGTACTTAATTTTCTACCTGTAGCTGGTTTAACTTGCAAAATTTTCGGATGAATTTTGCAACTTAAATCAATTTTAAGTTTGAAATTCAAGAGGTAAGTATGGAGTTTACATTTCCTTGGGCATCCTTGCTCGGTGGCATGCTTTTAGGCGTGTCAGCCACGTTATTGCTGTTGTTCAATGGTAAGATTGCGGGTATCAGCGGTATTGTTGGTCGTATCTATAAAGGGCGTAAGGGTGATACAAGCTGGCGCATATTATTTGTA
The DNA here is from genome assembly GCF_059412285.1 of Vibrio sp. CB1-5. Classification (NCBI taxonomy): domain Bacteria; kingdom Pseudomonadati; phylum Pseudomonadota; class Gammaproteobacteria; order Vibrionales; family Vibrionaceae; genus Vibrio; species Vibrio sp. CB1-5. The sequence continues at coordinate 112,789 of NZ_JBJHPB010000014.1, forward strand.
CTCGGCATGATCTTAGGTGGCGTAGTTTCAGCTAAAGCTTTAAACATTGTCCCTTCTGCTATGGTAGTGTCTACGCCACTAGTACTTATAGCAGGCTTGCTTGTCGGTATTGGCACGAAGCTAGGTAATGGTTGTACAAGTGGACATGGCATATGTGGTATGGGACGTGTGTCTAAGCGCTCAATCGCTGCAACTGTGACTTTCATGGCGGTCGCGATGGCAACCACCACCATTATGCTGCACGTATTGTAGGAGATGACCATGTTTCGATTAATTGCACTGATTAGTGGTTTTTTGTTTGGCGCGGGTATGGTCGTTTCTGGTATGAGCGACCCTGCCAATGTGATGGCATTTCTAGATATTTTTGGTCAATGGTCGCCTGATCTCGCTTTTGTTATGGGTGGTGCACTATTGGTGTTTGCACCTAGCTACTGGCTTGTCATTCGTCGTAAAGCAGAACCAGTTTGTACCGATCAGTTTTGTCTGACTGAGAACAAAAAAGTCGATGTTCAACTGCTAAGTGGCGCAGCACTATTTGGATTGGGTTGGGGGATTGCGGGTATTTGCCCAGGACCTGCTATTTCTTCTATTGCCAATGGCAACATAGGGATTGTTGGCTTTGTGTTTGCCATGTTGGTAGGAATGTTCATTGGCGATGTTTTGCTAGGTAAAAACAAACAAGTCAGTATAGCTAAACAGTCATAGCCTTTCATAGAGCGTCCCGTTAACTTTCTGATATTAAAATTAGAATTTGAAAGCCCGGTTAAAAAACCGGGCTTTTTTGTTTGCCCAGCGAAGCTGGCAAACCCGTCAGGCTGAAAGAAACCTGAATCGCCCCGACTGAGGGGAAGATAATCCGAATCGCAAGGGC